>JAJFLT010000292.1 GCA_021772555.1 Opitutales bacterium
ATAGTTTTTCCTATGAGCTTTTCAACAAAGCCAGATAGGTTCTATTCAATCATGTGTTGCATGAGCACTAAATAAACATTTTCATGAGAATGAAACTATTTCTGTTTGTCATCCTAGTTGTAACTACCTCGTGCACAAGTGTAATTGACATCGACGAGCAAAAATCAGAACGTGCTCATGTAGTTATGGCTAACGAGACAATTGGTCAAATATGTCAAATCGAAATATTTTTACCAACGGTTTTATGTTCGATCGTGTGGTAGTTTATGTGGCTGATGAAAAGGTATTTGACAGGGGGATGGTAACAAACCCAAGCTCGGACATTGCAGCAGCTACAAAACTATCTTTTCCGTGCCATGAGAGTGTTGTTAGCATTCAATTACCAGAGAAAAAGATTAAGCAAAACTTTCTAATACCACTGGAAAAAGGGCGGTTTGTATTAATTGAATTTTTGAATGGCAAGCTAGTAATGCAGCAACTTAAAGAGGCACCACTATTCGATTAAGAAATAGATAGACAGGGGTTTTACGTTAACGCGACATGTTTGCACCGAGGCACTAATCTATTCAACGATAAATAAGATCTGATTCATTGACCTTTAGTTCCACACGGATAACCCCATTTTCGTCGATGATTTGCATAGTGACCGTTCGGTTGCCTCGTATACCGCCGAAGCGAAGCAGACCGAAATTGTAGTCGATGACGAACGGCGAGACCCATTGGTGGTTGCTGGGTCCTTCGGCGATTTCCACGGTGTCGCGGGGTATGTTTTTCACCGCGATATTGGAACTGAGAAGTTCATAGAGCGGATAGGCGTCCTGCGGTCGATGGAGACGGTTGAGAACGCCCACATGCCAGTCTCCCGCAATAAATAGCACTCCCTCAATTTTTTCCGCGAACATCCATTTGAGAAAATCATCCCGCTCGGTTCCGAACCGGTTCCAGGTTTCCTTTCCCACATCCACGGCCAAGGTTCCCCCACCGCCAATGATTTTAAAAGTGGCGTTGCTTTTTTTAAGGCTCTCCTTCAGCCACTCAAGTTGAACCCCTCCCAGCATGGTGCTGCGGTTCTCCGCTTTATTCGGGTCCCGGTTGTAACGGTTGTCGAGAAGGAAGAATTCGGCATCGGCGATACGAAAAGAATGAAATACTCCCGGTGGATCAGAAATATCGGGCGCCGGGTTGGCCCAATAGCGGCGGAAAATATCCAGACTGATCTCTTTACCCGGAAAAGTTCGATCGGAATCGCCCGGACCATAATCATGGTCGTCCCATATCCCGTAACTGGAAGTCGAAGCCATAAGCTCTCGGACGCCTGCGATATTCTTCAAGGTTCGGTGAGTATCAGATATGACAAACTGCAAGTCGTCTCCATCAATATCGAGGTTTTCAGGTTTATTCGGCAAATAATTGTTATCCCCCAAAAACACAAAAGCCACCGGGCGACGCCGCACAACCTGCGCCCAAATTGGCTGAATCGGAATACGAGCCGGAAAATTGCATGAGGCAAAGCCAACCGAGAAATCCGTCAAATCATCCGGTTCCTGCAAATCGATAACCTCGGGTGGAAAGAGGGAAAATATCTGGGTGCTGAGAGCCCGCTGCAACTTCCCGTCTATGAGCACATTATAGTGAATCAGCCAACCAGGTTTTAGGTCCGCCAATTCCACCATGCCGGTGTGCGGAAAATCAAGCGCAGTCCCCCCAAATGCAGTTCCCCGCTGGATCGGCTCGCGCACAATCGGATCGTAGATAAGACGCGGTTCCTGCCAGTAGTCGATTCGGATATCGGCAGGAGCATCGGTTTCAACCCATATTCTGGCCGAGGTTTGGGTTGTATGGCCCACCATAGGTCCTGCCAACAACTCAGCTGCTTCACTTTTTTGAACGCCGATGCAAAAAATGAAATAAACGGCAGCGTATAGAAGTATCAGGGCTCTTTTCATTCGCTTAACGAGATTCTGGCAACGCGACTCGATAGTTCAATCAAATACACGAATAAACCCGAATTATTAATAGGAAAATAGAGGCAATTGATTAATTTTTGTTGACAAAAAATTCTCAAAATCAGTTTTATAGAATCACAAATTGTAAGGTTCAATAATAAATTGAACCTTAAAAAATACGATATACATTTCCGATGAAATTGATTGAAGTTGGGCAATTAAATAAATCGCGGTTTTCGTTTCTATTATTGGGATTCTTAATTTTCCCAATTTTACCCGCAAAATTTCTGGATGGTGGTCAAAAACCTCCCTCCTTGCAGGAATCGGCTGGAGAACCGGTCAAATATGTAGGGGCACAACAGACGGACAAAAACTTTTACCACGGAAAAGTACGTCCGGCCATAGGCGTGCACAAATACCAGGCATTTCGGGCCAATCGCTCTCATCCGCCGGAATTGGGAAGCGAAATGGGTTGGACCTACAATCACCAACCCTACCTCGCTTACTGGAACGACCGTTATTACCTTCAATACCTGAGCAACCTCAAGGAAGAGCATAATCCACCGGGCCGAACGCTCCTGATGACTTCAGAAGACGGTTTTCACTGGTCACGGCCGGAAACCGTTTTCCCGGTTTATACTCTCCCGAAAATTGAAGATGAGAGAGCCGACATGCCAAAGGGGATGACCTCCGTAATGCATCAGAGAATGGGTTTTTACACCGCGCCCAATGACCGGCTGTTGACTTTGGCTTTTTATGGTTACTGTCCAACTCCCAGATACGGCCCCAACAACGGCGATGGTCTCGGCCGCGTCGTGCGTGAAATTTACAAAAACGGCACCCTCGGTCCCATATATTTCATCCGCTACAATCGCCATGCCGGTTGGAACGAAAGCAATACAGATTATCCTTTTTTTAAAGCAAGCGAAGACGCAGGGTTCGTGGCGGCCTGCGAATCCCTCCTCAACGACAAATTGATGACCCTGCAATGGTGGGAAGAAGACCGCGCGGAAGATGGATTTTTCTCAATCACTCCGGGAGAATACCAACCCAAAGCCTTGAGCTATTATCACCGCCCGGATGGGATGGTTGTTGGCTTGTGGAAACATCAAATATCCGCCCTCAGTGCTGACGAGGGTCAAACCTGGACACCATTGGCCCTCTCCCCCACCCTCATGACCTGCGGGGCCAAGACTTGGGGACAAAGAACCGATGATGGCCGTTACGCTCTGGTTTACAACCATTCGGCTACGCGTAGAAACCGTTACCCTCTGGTCGTCATGACAGGCGATGATGGTCATGAATTCGACAACATGCTGAGCCTGCAGAGCGAGGTTCCACCCATGCGCTACCAGGGAATCCACAAAAACAGCGGCCCACAGTACATCCGCGGCATCGCAGAGAAAAACGGCAACCCGCCCGGCAATCACCTGTGGAACACCTACAGCATGAACAAGGAAGACATCTGGACGAGCCGCACCCAATTACCCGTAATGGGAACCGCCAATGCTCCAATTGAGCAAAATTTTGACGATCTTGATGAAGCTTCCGAATTGAAATACTGGAACCTGCATGTGCCTCAATGGGCGCCAATCACCATTGCATCCGCCAAAAATGAGACTGGCAAATACCTGGAACTGAGCGATGAGGAACCTTATGATTACGCTTTGGCTGAACGCACCTTCCCCGTAAGCACAATGGCCACGATTGAATTTCGTGTTTTCCTGGAAAAATTTGGCCATAGCGTATTTGAAGTTGAATTGCATGACCGCTACAACAACCGGGCCCTTCGCCTGCGCTTCGATCCCGATTGGCTATCCCTCGACCTTAAAAAAACAGAACCCCGCCCCCTGCCGATTGAAACAAAGCGCTGGCTTGATTTGAAAATCCGGTTTGATTGCGAGGAGCAAGCCTACGATTTATCCCTCGATGGTAAATGGGCAAAGCGCAATGTAGAATTTGCCGAAGAAGTCGAATCCCTGGAGAGAATAGTTTTCCGCACCGGATCATGGCGTGGCGATGTGCGCATGTTCTATCTCAACGGATCGCCCGGCAACCCTGTTTTGGACGATGAAGACCTTCCGGGGGCTGAGACAA
>JAJFLT010000293.1 GCA_021772555.1 Opitutales bacterium
ATAGTTTTTCCTATGAGCTTTTCAACAAAGCCAGATAGGTTCTAGTTCCTTTCTCTCAAAAATGTGTACAAATCCAGTTGATTTGCTGAGCATTCTCTTTATGGTGTCACACTCTTCTTTCGTGCGGTAATCGCGGTCGAACACTACAGCAGACGCAACTGAATCTCCCAGAGTAAATTCTATACCTTCTAGATAGTTATTAACCTTCTGTGGATTGAATCCTTTGGAGGGTATTACGGCGAAATCAGTCCTGTTTGCCGTCTCCTTCAGACCGGCAATACGTGCAAACTTACTTAATATTTGAAAGTCCTTTCCTTCGACGAAGAGGACCCGCTTTGTCTTCGAAAGCTGCGTCATAATGGGAATAAGATTTGAGCCTAAGCTGTCGAAAATTAACTTGAGTTGACTCGGATCCTTAAGGCGCTTTGCTGATCGGGTATTCTTATTGATTAGTAAAATGTCATCTGGGTCTGCCTCTGTTATTATCTCGGTGCTGTGCGTAGCAATAAGTATGTCTGGGCCCAATTCCTTCAAGATTGTTAGAAGTTGACGTTGAAGATCTGAATGCAGATAAATGTCTGGCTCGTCGATAAGGAACAGTGATGTATCCTTGTTCTTAACTAAGAAGGTCAACATCTGGCACCACACTTGGAATCCGAATCCAGCCCAGAAGATTTCTCTGTCTATGCGATCTTCGGGACAAAACATATGGAGCATGGGTTTGTCGTGGGAGTAGTCTGGTTCCGGTCTCTGAATGTCCATTCCAGGCCAAGTTGCAATCAACTGCTCTCGGAATTCATCGAATTCTTTTGGGTAGTGGTACCAAATATTCCGAAAGTTGCGGGCTGCTCTATGGGTGATTAGCGCCGAGCGGGCAGCTTCACTCTTGTATAGGAGTTCGTCGTGCTCCACCGGACCAAGAACGGGCACAAACCCAATTTTAACGTCGAAGTGATTCTTGAACTGAGTCGTTGAGGTTATTTGTTTATCGCCCGTTTCAGGAATCATAAGACATACATTTCGCTCAGGGAAATAAAGTAAAATCTCCTTACCGTTGGATATGCGAAAGTTGACTTTCGCTGGAGTAGTATCGTTGTAGTTGTAGAATACGTTCTCAGATGCGACAGGAACGTTCGCCAAGTCCACATTGTATCCGCGAGTACTCCCAGTCGGGCCCTCAACTAAGGTGGGATTCCGCGACCGTGCTTTTCGAAGAGCTTCGGCTAGAATCTTCAGGGAACCAATGATTGTCGATTTCCCACAGTTGTTGGGCCCAACCAGAATGTTAAACTCATTTATCGCGATAGAGTACTGCTTGAAGGTTTTGTAGTTGCTGTACCGGATTGACGTGAGTTGTTCCATTTATCTTCGTTCCTAACGCATTATTAAACAGTGAAACCGCGAAGAGACTCAAATCTGGGGTAAAGTAAGGGTCAATTCTTATTTTTTGCGATTGGAAATGTAATCTTGGACCTAATTTAGTCTAAGTTCATGATTTATTTTTATGTTTGAAAAATTAAGTTGAAATAATTGATGGCTCTCACGGGGAGACGGGGGAATGGATACGGAATGCGGGATATTTAACCACGGATGACGCGGATTTGCACGGATGGTTTGTTAAATAGTGTTCCAATGGCACTTTTTTTCTTTATCTGCGGTTTTATTTTATGAATCATTGGAATTTATGGGACTTTTTGGCGCATTCTCGGCATTTTTTACAACTTTGTTCAAACGCATCAAAGGGAGCCAACGTATCAATTGACGGTTTTGCGTTTTTTTGGTATTATGGTGGCCGTGATGAGAAAAAACAGTTCAGCAGGGTTAAAAGCCCGAGGCGTTGGCAATTCGGTCCGAGGGAACCAGTGGCAGATGTCGGTTTGCTGGGTGGACGGTTTGTTTGGGGTTGAATCGTTTTGTGGAATGTGTCTTTGTGCTTATTTGTTGAGAATTTTTAGCCGTGATATTTTATTTAATTTATTTTAACCACAGATTACACTGATGAACGCAGATATGTTTTTTGAACCGCGAATGAACGCTGATGAACCCGAATTTAGGGTCTATGGTTAATGGCGAAATGCAAGTAGTCGGCTGTGAGATAATTTAGAAAAGATTTTTAATTTAAAACCATGAAGAGGAATTTATTTGAGAAGGTGTGGGAGGCCCATAGCGCGGGGCGGCTGTCGAGCGGGAGCACGCAACTGGTGGTGGGCACGCATCTGATTCACGAGGTGACGAGCCCGCAGGCCTTCGGAATGTTGCGGGAGCTGGGGCTGGGCCTGCGTTGCCCGGAGCGCACATTCGCCACGGTGGACCATATCGTGCCGACGAACGAGCAGTCGGAGCCGTTCAGCGACCCGCTGGCCGATGAGATGATCCGGGAACTGCGGCGCAACTGTAAGGATTTCGGGATCACTTTTTTCGACCTGCCGACGGGCAAACAGGGGATCGTCCATATCGTGGGGCCGGAATTGGGCATCACGCAGCCGGGGACAACGATTGCCTGCGGCGATTCCCACACGTCGACCCACGGGGCTTTCGGGGCCATCGCTTTCGGCATCGGGACGACCCAGGTGCGGGATGTGCTGGCCACGCAGACCATCGCCATGAACAAGTTGAAGGTGCGCCGGATCAATGTGAACGGCTACCTGGCGCCAGGGGTCTATGCCAAGGATGTGATTTTGCACATCATCCGCACACTGGGGGTCAAGGGCGGCATCGGTTTTGCCTACGAATACGGCGGGGAAGTCTTCGAGCGATTCACCATGGAGGAGCGCATGACGGTGTGCAACATGTCCATCGAGGGGGCGGCCCGCTGTGGTTACGTGAACCCCGATGAGACCACTTTCGAGTATTTGAAAGGGCGTCCCTATTGTCCCGCGGGTGAGGATTGGGAGGAGGCGGTGGCCCGATGGCGGTCGATGGCCTCCGATGCGGGCTGTTTCTATGACGATGTGGTGGAAATCGACGCGTGCGACATCGGGCCGACGGTGACCTGGGGAATCCACCCGGGGCAGGCGGTTTTTATCGATGAAAATATTCCCGATCCCGATTCCCTGGTCGATGGCGATCGCGAGACGGCCCAGGAGGCCATCGTGCACATGAAATTGGCGGCCGGTCAACCGATCGCGGGCACACCCATCGACGTGGCTTTTATCGGAAGCTGCACCAATGGCCGTCTTTCGGACCTGCAGGAGGCGGCTCGTTTTCTACAGGGTCGCCAAGTCTCACCGGGAGTTAAAGCCATCGTGGTGCCCGGCTCGCAATTGGTCGGGGCGTTGGCCGAAAAGCAGGGCCTGGACGAAATTTACCGCCAGGCCGGTTTTGAAAGGCGCAGCGCGGGTTGCTCCATGTGCCTGGCCATGAATCCCGATAAGCTGGTGGGCGATCAACTCTGCGCCAGCACCAGCAATCGCAATTTCAAGGGTCGCCAAGGCAGCCCGACGGGCCGCACCATGCTGATGAGTCCTTTGATGGTGGCCGCCGCCGCCGTGACCGGCAAAATCAGCGACGCGCGGGAGGTTTTCGGGGTGACCAACGGCGCTTCTGTTTAAGCAAATTCGATTGATCACCAACTAACTACATTTTTCCATGGCATTAGCGAAAATTACAGAAATCACCGGTTGCGGCATTCATCTGCCGGGCGACGATGTCGATACCGACCGTATCATCCCGGCGCGCTACCTCAAATGCGTCACTTTCGACGGCCTGGGGGAATTCGCCTTTTACGACGAGCGCTTCGATGGGGAGGGCCGTGAAAAGCCGCATCCCATGAACGAAGAGCAGTTCAAACACGCTTCGATTCTCCTAGTGGGTTCCAATTTCGGTTGCGGCAGCTCCAGGGAACACGCGCCACAGTCGCTCTATCGCTTCGGTATCCGTGCGGTCCTGGGTGTGAGTTTTGCGGAAATTTTTTACGGAAACTCCCTCCAACTGGGAATGCCCTGCCTGACCCTGGCGAAAGAGGCTATCGAAAAAATCGCGACCGCCATGAAGCAGAATCCGGAAACGCAAATCCGGGTCGACATTGCGGCCAAAGCCGTTACCTGCCAGGGCGAGGTTTTTCCAGCGGGATTGCCGGAGGGGTCGCAGTCGAGCCTGGTCGAAGGCCGTTGGGACCCGATCGGGGAGTTGCTCGATAACGGCGGGGGTGTCGACAGGGTGATCGGCTCCCTTCCCTACATGAATTAGGAATCGTATCCCGGCATGATTAATCTGATCGAGGGAGCGGGCATTTTTATCTGGCCACTGGGGCTGTGCTCCATACTTGGCATATTTATCATTGTGGAAAGGTTTTATGCCCTCATGCCGGGCAAGATAATGCCGCGATCTATTGTCGAAAACCTGATCGACGGCAAAATCCCGGAGGTGGCCGACGACTCGGTGGGAGGTCGTATTTTGCAGTATTATTTACGAAACAGGCCCGATCCCGACCAGATGAAGGCTTTTGCCCGCATGGAAGTCACCCGCATGGAGCGGGGATTGTTTATCCTCGAGATCGTGGTTTCGGCCGCCCCGCTGATCGGTTTGCTCGGCACCGTGACGGGTCTGGTCAAAGTGTTCGCCAATGTCTCTATCGACACCGGGATGCCCGACCCCGGAACCTTCATCGAGGGCATAGCCCTGGCTTTGACCACTACCATGCTGGGGCTCTCCATTGCTATTCCGGCCCTCGTCGGTAACCACATATTGATTCGCCGGATTGACACTTTGGCTGCGCGGCTCAGCGTGGGCGTTGAGCGGTTGATGGTTTTGGCCAAGGAACGGGAGCGAGAAGGGGAGGAATGAGCCTGGTCATACGCCCCCATCGGCGCAAGCCGGAGATCAACATTGTGCCATTGGTCGATGTGCTCATTGTGCTGATTTTCTTTTTCCTGGTTTCGATGCAGTTTCGCAACCTCACCACCCTCAACCTGGTTCTGCCCAAAATCGAGACAGCGGGGAAAAACAAGCAGATCGAGCAAATCGAGATAGCCGTCGATGCGGAGGGTCAATTTTATTTCAGCGGAAATCTTGTCTCCAAAGAAGCCCTCCAGGCGGCCGTTAAAATTCAGGCCGGTTTCGACAAAGAGGTTCCCGTTCTGGTCATGGCCGATGAGGAGACCTACCTCAAAAGCGTGACCTTTATCATGGATGTTTGCCGGGAGGCCGGTCTGGAGAAAATCCGGCTACAATCGCGCTGAATCTGACAGGGTTTACAGGCGGGAGTCAGGGTCAGGCTTCAAAATCCACGTTCGGGTCGGTTTCGGCCTCATAATCGACTCCCTCCAGCCCGAAACCGAAAAGCCGTAAAAAATCTTCCCGATATCCGGCGAAATCCGAATGTTCGTCGAGGCTCTCCGTATCGGCCTCATTCCAAAGAGATTGGGCTATTTCCTGCACCTCGGTCTTCATTTCCAGGTCGTCCAGGCGCACCCGCCCCACCTCATCGAATTTGGGGCGGGAGCCGTTGAACATTTGGTCCCGGTAAAGACGGTAAATTTGCTCGATGCAGCCCTCATGGCTGCCATTGTCTTTCATCACCTTGAAAAGCATGGAGATGTAGAGGGGCACAACTGGAATGGCGGAACTGGATTGAGTGACGACCGCTTTGTTGACGGAGATAAAGGCACTGCCGCCGCTGGCCCTGAGCCGGCTGTCATTTTTACGGGCGGATGCCTCCAAATCCTCCTTGGCCATGCCGATGGTTCCATTCTTGTAAACCGGCCAGGTGACTTCCGGCCCGATGTAGGAATAGGCAACGGAACGGGCTCCTTCCGCCAGGACTCCGGCATCGGATAGGGCCGATATCCACATCTCCCAGTCTTCGCCTCCCATGACCGCTTTGGTGGCGGCGATTTCCTCCTCGCTGGCCGGGTCGATGGTCACTTCGGCGACCTTTTTCTTGTCCGTATCTAGGGTTTTGGCCGTAAACGGTTGGCCGATGGGCTTGAGAACGGCTCTAAAAGACTCCCCTGTTTTGGGGTGAGTGCGCCGTGGGGAGGCCAGGCTGTAAATAACCAGGTCCACTTTTCCGGGACCGTTTTTAATTACCTCAATCGTGTCCTTTTTAATCTCGTCGGAAAATGCGTCGCCGTTGACACTGGCGGTGAACAACCCGGCCTCTTTGGCCTTTTTCTCGACCGCGATGGAATTATACCAGCCCGCCGTGGCTGTTCTGCCGTTGATGGAAGGGCGCTCAAAAAAAACGCCCACCGTACCCGCCCGGCAAGCGAACGCGCTGGCGATACGGGTAGCCAACCCGTAACCGGTGGAGGCGCCGATAATCAACACGTTTTTAGGCCCTCCGTTAAGAGGGCCCTGTTTTATAACGTAGTCTATTTGTTCCTGCACATTGGCCGCGCATCCCTCGGGATGGGCGGTCACACAAACAAATCCGCGAATTTTAGGTTTGATGATCATGGGCTGACGACTTCCAGTTTTCACCAAGTTAGGCCATATGCAGCTTATTTCAAAGGAAAAAGATACTTGCCTAGGTTCGGTGGAAAGCAGACAGTCGGCTCGGTCGGCCAAAGATTCGATTAGTGCCTGTCAGTCCTGATGAAACTGAAAATGCTAAACCCCCTCCGTTGGAAATTTCACTGGCAGATTTTGGCTGCTCTGTTTCTGGCCGCCATCTCTGGTGCAGCCCTTAACGGAGTCGATCCCGCGGAGAACGCTTTGGCAGGAGGGTTCCTGGCGACCTGCACGTTTATCGGCGACCTCTTCATGAACGCCCTCAAAATGGTCGTCGTTCCACTCATTGTCTCGTCCATTATAGGTGGAATAATGAGCCTGGGGTCGGAACGCAATTTTGGCCGCATGGGCCTGAAGATCCTGCTTTACTATGCCGTTACCGGCCTGCTGGCCATCTGCGTTGGACTGATCGCCGTCAATGTTATCCGGCCCGGCAATGTCGATCCCGCCACGGCCGAAAAAATCATTGGTCAGCAGGAGGTCTCGGATGTTTTCATAGCTAAATTCGAGGGCCGCAACAGCGGGGAAATGGTCGATATTTTCAAACGCATGCTGCCGCCCAATATTTTCCACGCCGCCACCGATAATGGACAACTGTTGGGGTTGATCTGCTTCAGCCTCCTGTTCGGTTATTTTATCGGAAAATTGCCGGAGCGGCAGCGGGAATTCCAAAAAAACCTCTGGGAAAGCATTCAGGGGGTCATGATGCTGGTCACCGATTTAATTATCCGATTCGCTCCCATTGGCGTATTCGGGTTGGTTGCTCCGGTTATTATGAGGACCGGGTTCGAGGTGTTTCAACCCCTCGCCTGGTTTCTCGTGACGGTTCTCATTTCTCTTGGATTCCATCTTTTTGTCACCTTGGGGCTGCTCCTGAAGTGGGTTGGGAAAATTAACCCGGCCAAACACTACAAAGCCATGGCCCCGGTTTTTTTAATGGCATTTTCGACCGCTTCTTCAGCCTCCACTTTGCCGGTTACCCTGGAAACGGTGGAAAAAGACGCCGGTGTCTCCAACCGCACGGCCAGCTTTACATTGCCCCTCGGAGCCACCGTGAATATGGACGGCACGGCCCTCTATGAATGTGTGGTGGTTATTTTTATCGCTCAATTCTATGGTGCCCTGCACGGTTTTGAAATCGGCTTCGCCCAGCAATTCACGGTGGTGTTGCTGGCATTGCTGACCTCTGTGGGGGTGGCCGGAATACCCTCGGCCAGCCTCGTCGCCATCACGGTCATTTTGGGGGTTGTAGGCCTGCCGCTGGAAGCCGTGGGATTGGTTTGGGTGACGGACCGCATTCTCGACATGTGCCGGACCGCCGTCAATGTGTTCAGCGACACTTGCGGCGCGGTCATCATTGGCCGCACGGAGGGAGAAACCGGTATTTATGCAGAAACGGATTGATCCGCGGATACGGATTGATTCGGGGCGGGTCACGGATCAGCATTAACCGCATGTCGAGGCAGTTCCAGCTCCAGGCCGATTACGAGCCCACCGGCGACCAACCGGAGGCCATCGAGGCGCTCGTGCGCTCCATCGAATCGGGCCATCGCTACCAGACGCTGCTCGGGGTGACCGGTTCCGGCAAGACCTTTACGGCGGCCAACATCATCCAGAGGGTGCAGCGGCCCACCCTCGTCATTTCCCATAACAAAACCTTGGCTGCCCAATTGTATTCCGAGTTTAAAAACTTTTTCCCCCACAACGCGGTTGAATACTTTGTCAGCTATTACGACTACTACCAGCCGGAGGCCTACATCCCGCAATCCGACACCTATATCGAAAAAGATTCCTCCATTAACGACGAAATCGAGCGCCTCCGCATCTCCGCCACCAGCGCCCTCATCAGCCGGCGCGACGTCATCGTGGTAGCCAGCGTATCCTGTATTTATGGACTCGGCTCCCCCGACGATTTCAAGGAGATGATGATACCCATCAACCCCGGCGCCGAGCTACCCCGCGATGCCTTCCTCCAACGGCTGGTGGAAAACCTCTATCAGCGCAACGACATTGCCTTCGAGCGGGGCTGCTTCCGTGTCCGGGGCGAAGTGGTGGACGTTTTCCCCGCCTACATGGAGAGCGCCATCCGCATTGAGTTCTGGGGCGATGAGGTGGAGGCGGTCAAGGAACTCAACCCCCTGACCGGTGAAACAGGGGCCGTTTTGGAGCATTTTCACCTCTATCCGGCCAATCAATACATAACCCCCAGAAACAAGATCGAACAAGCCGTCCGTGCCATCAAGGAGGAGCTGGCCGAGCGGATCAGTTATTTTGAGAGGGAAAACAAGCTGATCGAGGCCCAGCGCATTCGCATGCGCAGCGATTACGACCTCGAACTTTTACAGGAAATGGGATTTTGCACCGGTATTGAAAATTATTCCCGGCACCTCTCCGGCCGCAAGGAGGGGGAGCGGCCCTTTTGCCTGATTGATTTCTTTCCCGAAGACTTCCTCCTCGTGATGGACGAAAGCCATGCCACTCTTCCCCAAATCGGAGCCATGTACAAGGGCGACCGCTCCCGCAAGGAACGGCTCGTCGAGTACGGTTTTCGCCTGCCTTCGGCCCTCGACAACCGGCCCCTCCAGGCCGACGAATTCAAGACCGTCACCGGCCAGACCGTTTTCATGTCCGCCACTCCCTCGCCCCGCGAGTTGGAAATGTCATCCGTCGTGGCCGAGCAGGTCATTCGCCCCACCGGATTGCTCGACCCCGAAATTGAAATCCGTTCCACTGAGGGGCAGGTCGAAGATTTAATCGGAGAAGTTCATAAGTGCGTGGAGGAAAAGGAGCGCGTCCTTGTCACAACCCTGACCAAACGCATGTCGGAAGATCTTTCGGATTACCTGCGGGAGCGGAAAATCAGAGTGGAATACCTGCACAGCGACATCGATGCCATCGAGCGTATCGAAATCCTCCGCAACCTGCGCCGGGGTGACTTCGACGTGCTGGTCGGCATTAATCTTTTGCGCGAAGGCCTCGATTTGCCCGAAGTGGCCCTGGTGGCCATCCTCGACGCCGACAAAGAGGGTTTTCTACGCAGCCGCACCAGCCTCATCCAGACCGCCGGTCGTGCCGCCCGCCACGAGAAAGGCCGCGTCATCTTCTATGCCAACAAAATGACAGATTCGGTGCGGGCGGCGGATGATATTACCCTTCACCGCAGGGAAAGACAGCTCGCCTACAACCGGGAACACGGCATCACCCCTAAAGGCGTCAAACGCGCGGTGCAGGCCAGCCTCCACTACGGCGTTAAGGAGGAAATTGACCCCATTTGTGTGGCCGAGGCGGGAGGAGACGAGGAAGTGGCCGTCGTTATCGCGGAACTGGAGGAGGAAATGATCATCGCCTCGAATAAGCTCGAGTTCGAAAAGGCGGCATTGCTTAGGGATCAGATTCGGGAATTAAAGAAAGCCTCAGGACAATCTCTTGATGGCACATCGGCTCGGACTGGATCCTATCCGAAGAAGAAGCGACGACGGCGAATGAGTTGAAATGGGAATAATCAGTGAGTTGGCGCTTCTAGTAAGGGAGAGACAAGATAGATGAGAAAGTTTGGCAATAGTTTGGCGGCGATTTTCTGTTTTGGGGCGGTCGCCTGGTGTGGTATTCGAGTGTATGAACACTACGTATCGGTGAGTCCTTCTCAGATACCGATGGTGAGTAGCACCATGTTGACCTCAGCAGAACCTAGTGACTTCACCCCTTTCCAAGTCGTGCCTCCCTTTCCTGCGATTACAAACGCACCGGTGGTCGTCGGTGATGCGATTGGCCGGGCTGTTACTGAGAATGAGCTGGTGCTGGGTGTCGAGCTCAACGGCGAGGCGCGGGCTTATCCAATTAATATGTTGACGGGGCCGGATCGCGAGATCATTAACGATCGGCTGGGGGGTGTTGCCATTGCAGCGACCTGGTGACACCTCTGTTTTAATGGCGTCGTGTACGCCAGATCGGTTAGGGATCAGGAACTGAATCTCCAGGTTTCGGGAATGCTCTGGAACCGGAGTTTGGTGATGCGAGATCTAGAAACGGGATCTCTATGGAGTCATATTCTAGGGCGTTGTATGAAGGGGGACTTGGAGGGTGAGGAACTCTCCTTTGTTCCGGGAACGGTGACGACTTGGATCGATTG
>JAJFLT010000294.1 GCA_021772555.1 Opitutales bacterium
ATGATGGCCCAGATGCAAGCCATGATGGAAGCTTCACGCGGAGGTAAATCGCGCAAAAAAACCATCAGCACACGGCACATACTTTTTATCGTCAGCGGAGCATTCGACAAACTGGGAGAAACCATCAAAAAAAGGAAGCAAGCTTCCAAGATCGGTTTTGCCGGCACCTCGCAAGATTCCACCAAGGATCCCTTGGACTTTCTCCAATATGTGGAAACTGCGGATTTTATCAAATATGGGTTTGAACCGGAATTCATCGGACGTCTTCCAGTCCGGCAAGCCTGCGACCAGTTGAAGAAAGAGGATCTGGCGCAGATCCTGACCAGTTCGGAGGGCAATATCCTCGCCCAATACAAGCACGACTTCAAAGGCTATAACATTGAATTCAACATCACTCCGGAAGCCATCGAAAAAATCGCCGAACGGGCCAATGAGGAAAAAACGGGTGCACGCGGCCTGCTGACCGTTTTTGAACGCGTTTTTCGCAATTATAAATTCGAGTTGCCGTCCACCGCGGTCGAGCGATTCGAAGTGACCAGCGAAACCATCGAAAAACCGCTGGACACATTGAAGGAACTCCTCAAAGAGCACCAGCATGCCCAGCGGGGCGTCATGGGCAAGGATATCGAGGCCTTTGCCAGCAGGTTTTCCACCGAACATGGCCTGAACCTGGAATTCGAAGATCAAGCCATAAACGCCCTCATCGATGACGCCATCGAAACCGACAAGGCGATCCGCACAGTCTGCGAGGAAAAATTCCGCGATTTTGAGCACGGCCTCAAAATTGTCTCACGCAATACGGAAAAAAATACTTTTGCCATCACCCAGGCCATAGTGGAAAACCCGGACAAAGAACTATCTCAAATGGTGGTGGAAAGTTTCAAAGAAATTGAAGCCAAAGAAAAAGAGGAGGACTGAACTTCTTATGCCCGAGGCTTCCGCCGTTAATAAAATGTTCGCCGGCATTGCCGGACGCTACGACTTGGCCAACCATCTGTTGAGCGGTGGCCTCGATTTTTACTGGCGCCGCAAACTGGCCCGTGAGGTCAGCCGATGCCGGCCAAAAGTTGTCGTGGACCTGGCTACGGGCAGCGGCGACGTCGTTTTTTCCATCGCCAAAACCCTCAAAAATCCCGCCGCCATCACGGGGCTCGATTTTTGCCCGCCTATGCTCGAAAAGGCGGTGGAGAAAAAGCGCCACCTGGAAAAAACGAAGAAATGGGCATCCCGCCTCGAACAAGTGAACTTTATTCAGGGCGACTGCCTGAATTTGCCATTTTCCGATGGCCAGGTCGATGTGCTAACGATCGCATTCGGCCTACGCAATCTGGAGGACCGCGCGCGTGGCTTGCGTGAGATGCGCCGCGTCCTGCGCAAACCGGGCGGGGTTTTGCTGGTGCTGGAATTCAGCCAGCCGGCAACCCTGCTGCGTCCTTTTTATTTTTTTTACCTGCGCTACCTGCTTCCCGTCATCGCCCGTTTGGCCACTGGACAACCTGAGGCCTATCATTACTTGGGAGAAACCATCGGCAAGTTCCCCCCCAGGGAAACTCTAACCGCAGAAATTCGCGCAGCAGGATTTGATAAAGTTGACTCCGTTGGATTGTCGTGTTCTATTGTGGCTCTTCATCAGGCTGAGGTTTTATAAACCCAGTCCAAAGTCACCCTAACTGTTTAATTTTTTCCGAAGATACCATTTTTGGTTTTCGAAGATTAATATTTTCTCATTTGGTTTGCATTTTTTGAAATTTAAAAAATCAATTCCTATTTTTCTATTGTTAGTCTTGGTAGGTGGTTTGATATCGCCCCTAACTGTGGCAAGAGCTGATTTCAGCAACGATATTCAATATTGGTGGCAAACAGAGATCAAGGAGTGGGACGGGGAAAAGTTTGATGTCAATGCGGATGTAGTGGCAAGATTCAATGAGAATATCTCTAACTTGTCTACTTGGAAACTGACTCAAAAACTGGTTTATTCCCCATGGGAAAACCTTGATTTGGGCCTTGGTTATCGTTTCGAAAAAAATGGCAACGACACGGGCGATTCTTTAAAACGCCAACACCGTTTGATGATGGAAATTAATCCCCGCTTTCAGTTATTCAATAATCTAAAAATTTCCACCCGCAACCGATTGGAATTGCGTTGGAAAGAAAATCAGGGAGGAGAAACTTTTCCCAGATTCCGCCCCCGAATTCTTGTCTCCACCCCCGCCAACTGGCTTCCAGGTTTGCAGGAAATCGGGGCCGGCAACGAGTTTTTTTATGACTTCGATGCCGATAAATACAACCAGAACCGGCTATACCCCTTGAGAGCCAAATTTAACCTGACCTCTAAACTGAGCCTGACCATATACTATATGGTGCAATCGGTACGAGACTCCCAATCCAATGGCTGGCAACACGCCCATGTTATCGGCACCGACTTTAAGTTAAATCCCTTTAAATTAGTATCGGTCTCTAAAAAGTAGTTTCATGATCGCAGGTTACTCGAGATCCGTTGTCGCGGCTTTATTTCTTGTCCTTGGTCACATTTCAAAAGCGGATGCGGAACTTTTGTTAATTGAAGGTGATACGGTCGATTGGCCCACGGACGCAAAAGTCTACCAGGATGCCATCGGCGATGGCGGTAATGGTGAAATCGATTTTGGAGGTCTTTGGATCGTCCACGACGAAAAAAGAATTTATTTTCGTCTACAGGTTGGTAATGAAATCAGCATTCAAAACGACAACGGGCTGACACTTTATTTGGACGGAGATAATAATCCGCAAACCGGCCTCAAGATTCATGAACTTGGGGCTGAGTTAAAGTGGGAATTTGGAAAACGGAACGGGCAAATATATTTTAAAAATACCTCTCGATCCATCCAGCATGAAGAA
>JAJFLT010000295.1 GCA_021772555.1 Opitutales bacterium
CGCGACCACATCTTGAACTTTCCTTCGTCGTGCAGGACGGTTCCATAGAACCAGGTGTCTGTTATAATTGGCCGACCATCGTTTTCCTTAACCGGCTGCCCCAATGTCCGCGTGACGTGTTTTTTCCCTGCGATCACATGATCGTCAACAAAGAGTTGTTTCTGCAACCCAATGTCGACCGGCTCCGCGGCATTGCCCTTATGGGTAAACGCTACAAGAGTAAAGTAGGCCGTTAGTAAAATAATCGACCCAGGCAATTCAGTTGTCATTGCTCTTGCCCAACGATTCAACCTTCTAATGCAATTTGTTAGCTTCTCCATAATTACGGGGCTGGATATTATTCTCCCTGAACGAGCACGGCAATTTGAATTGCAAAGTATTTGTTTAGAGTAGGCGACAAACATTCGATGACATCTGGGAGACGGGCTTTTTATTCATCTTTTTCCTCCCCTGCTTTACCATCTTCGGAGACCAAAGGAAATTACGCGGCGTAGTAACGCACCACTTTTTCGATGGCGGCCGAAAGCCGCTCCACAAAAATTTCGTCCATCCCTTCATGGACGGTGATGCGAATGGATGTATCCAGGATTTCCTCGGCCACCGGGCAACGAACTTCCCGATAGTCCATTTCCGTCAACCCCATTTCCCTCACTGGCCAGCGCCCATCGAAGAAGGCGTGCTGTTGAAACACCGGCCAGCGGTAAACGGGAACTTTGGTGTAGCTTGCTTTTGCTTTTACGCCTTCAGCTATCAGGGCTTTCACAATCTCGTCGCGCGAACAACGGAAGGCACTTGGGTCGATTCGAAAAAGGTAAAACCAGCAAGTGCAAAAGTCATCGGGATTGACCTGCGGCGGATGAAACCCAGGTAAGTCCCGCAGACGTTCGTTCAGATGGGAACCGATGCGCTCATAGCTCTGCGCGATCTCGGGAAGGCGTTCCAGTTGGGCCGCAGCCACAGCGGCTTGCGGCTCCGACATGCGGTAGTTTGGGGCCAGTATTTCCGGGCTCCGCACTGCCTTCAACCGGTTGTAGCCCTTATCCCCGCAAGGCTGAAGGCGTGCTCCAATTTCGTCGTTGTCGGTCGCCACGATACCTCCATCGCCACAGCTCAGATGTTTGAAATCATTCAGTGAATAACAACCGATGTCGCCAATCGTCCCGACCGGCCTACCCTTTCTCAACGCGCCCCAGGATTGAGCGCAGTCCTCAATGAGAACAATTCGACGCTCTGCCCGTTCCGCGAGATCCTTTAATCCATCAAGATCGCAAGGATTTCCTGCAAAGTGTACAGGCATGAAGGCTTTCGTGTGGACCGTTAGCTTCTTCTCCGTATCGGCCACGCTCAAATTATACGAGTGAGGCTCCACATCGGCAAAGACCGGTACGCCCTGTTGGTAAAGAATACCTATCAGGGACCCCATATCCGTCAGCGGCGGGACGATGACCTCATCGCCCGGCGCGATACCCGCGGTGGCCACTGCGATATGCAACGCTGCCGTGCAGGACGAGCACGGCATTATATGACGAAAGGGATAGTGTTGCTGGAAGGCTTCCATCAAGGCCGCGGTTTGCTGACCTTTCCAGTAAAACAGCGACTCCTGCCCAACCATTGAAGTGAGATGAGCCAATTCACGCACACCCCATCGCGGAGGATGCGGCGGCCAAGTTGACAATGTAGGAGAACCTCCGTCGATTGCCAGGTACCCTACCCCATCGGGTTTCTTCTTGTTCATCATACAGGAATCTCCAATATTACCGTGCTATAAAGTATTGGTTTGCGCGCTAATAGCAATCGCGCAACGGAAAATTATGATTTCCTTTTATTCGCAACCTCGTTCATGATCGCAACACCGCTGTGATTATCGACTTCCATACGCACCCCTGTTTTGCGGGCTCACCTGCTACCAAAGAAGCAATCAGCCCGATCATCGCCGCAGCAAAAATCCACGGTATTGAGCAAATTGTAGCATTGGGTGATGTAGTTCGCTATGGCATCTCACCGAGTCCACATGAAATCCGTGCCATCAATGACGATACATTGGCTTTGATGCGTTGGTTTCCCGATGTCGTGATCGGGTTTTGTCACCTCAACCCGCTCCATGACGAGGCATTCATTGACGAAGAAACGAAACGCTGCATCACGGATAACGGTATGCGGGGAATCAAACTCGAGATATCTGTCAACGGCCGTGACCGCCGCGTAAATAAAGTTCTTGAGCGCGCCGAATCCCTCGGTGTTCCATTGCTGCAGCACGCCTGGGATACCACTATTATCGGCGATCGCCGTCACCAGACCGATCCCGCCGACGTCGCCGTTATGGCCAGGCGTTTTCCACGGGTGAATATAGTTATGGCGCACCTCACTGCCTGCGGGTTGCGCGGCGTGCAAACAGTTCGCGACTTCCCTAACGTTTATATGGATACATCTGGTTCACAGCCTTTTTCTGGAATTATCGAGTACGCCGTCGAACATCTGGGAGCGAAACGCATTCTCTACGGATCGGACATTCCCATCCGCGATTTCCCATCCCAGCTGGGCCGCATTACAGGCGCAAAACTTCAACCTGAGCAAAAAGAACAGATTCTACACAAAAACGCCGAACGTCTTTTAGGTTTGAACGCAACTACGGATTAGGGGGATTTATTTAGAATAACTTAACCGCGCGCAGCCGGTGAAGCGTGGAAATATACAGCTGTTGGCCCATGATGGGGCCAGCCACATAAATCTCCTCCGTGTCCCGAAATATCTCATGCAATTGCGATGTGGACGGATCGTAGCGATAGATTCCCCATTTGCTTACACCATATATTTTTCCATCAGGACCCATCTGCAAACCCAGGTCGAGCGGCTTTTCTCCGGGCACCACATGGCGTTCGATGAAGATACGCTTTTTGGTATCGAAAACGAAGAACTCCGGAGGCTCCCCATTCTTGTTCCAAGCCGTTCCATAGAGCCGGTTATCGGTTCCCATGAGAAGGGCGTTGAACTGATAAACGGGCCGATCAAGAGTGTCCTCCCAAATCTTTTTCTCATCCTCATAGTCCCACAGAAAGAGCGTGGCTTGTTCTTTCGCGATAATTCCAGCACCGGCTTTACGGCTCGTTCCCACGGCGATTAACCCCTGCTTCTCCAGGTGCGCCAAGGTGAAACAACTCCCTTGGCCGGCAAGCCCGAGATAGGAGCGTTTGGTTTCAGTGGCGGGGTCGTACCAAGCGAGAGGGCCACCCGCAAGACCATATTCGGGTCTCGAGGCGAACCACACCCGCCCCAGCGGTCCGGCCAGGGCGGAACGCGGCCGGTTTGCCCTATTGTCAATCCTGCCTAATTCTCGCGGATTGTCACCGGCTTCCAAACCGAAATGATAGGGAAGAGTCGGATCGTAAACTGACAGCATTGCCTTCGGGTAGGAGCCAATGTAGATTTTACCCTTGAGGTTGACCATTGAATAGGCCTCCCCCGCCGCTGTCGAGCAGACGCCTAAATCGAGCATCTCCCCGTTCTCGGTGTTGTAGCGAAAAAAGTGCTCCGGCAACATACTGGAACCATAAAGCAAACCGTCGGGACCTGCATGGAGGTAGTGTATTTCGGTTCCATCGGCCTTGTAATCGAGTTCGAATTGTCGCGCCGTTCCGTCCGGTCGGCGAACTTCCAGGGTACGGTTGCGCTGTATGTTTTCGTCGATGAAGGCAAAGGTGCCGCCATCCGGCAGGGTCGGTGGCGTGGGCGGGTCGGGCACCTCATCGACGGGTACCGCGGCCATGCCTTCGATGCGATAATTGCCCAAGCTGGATTTGATGTAAACCTGCCCCTCCGCATCCTTGAAGACTTCAAGCTCATCTTTGCCAGCTTCCGCTGTCGGCTCCACAATACGCCGCTCTCCACTCGCGGGATCAAAAACGAGGGCATATTGGCGAGTAAATTTAATGTGGCAGACGACCATACCGTCAACGTTGACGTAGGGATAACAATACATCTCGGTGTCGTCCATGCGGCCATATTGCGTGATTTTTCCGTCGACAGGATCGTAAACGGCCAGCTCGGCCCTATCGAAACTGCCGATCCAAATTCGGCCCTGCTGATCTTCGTCGAGTCGGCAAACAAAAGAGTGCTCGATATCCCGAAAGGACCCAAGGTCTTCCAAAATCTCCCGATCCGGATCAAATCGAAGGAGATGGCCGGAATGGGTGGCTCCTATATAGACGCTTCCCGAACGACTCACGAGTGTTGTGGTGGGATAATTTGAATTCTTGACGGTGGATTGAAACTGTTTGAATTCACCCGTCTGCGGATTTATTTGGAGCAGGAACAATTCGCCTCCCACCTGACCCATGGTGGCATAAATAACGGACTTCCCTTGGCCGTCGCGTCCGGGTTGCAGTTTCACCCAGGAAACCGACCGCACGGGCACGCCGATCTCTTCGACGGACAAACTCCTGGAGTTATCAGTCATTGAAATGAATGGTTCTACCAGATTGGCATCCGATTCATTTGAAGAGGCGCTCGCATTCGGCAGCCATCCTGTCATTGCCGATGCGAAAATGAGCAGAAACATTTTACCTGAAATCGAGTTAAAACTTGGCCTTGCCTTCATATTCTCAATCAATCCGTTTCCACTCAGAATGCACCCGTTCCGACAAAATGTAAAGATGAGGTCCTCGCTTTTCTGTCATACATCAAGAAACCTCCCGACTACATGCATCACATAATCGTGATTTCCGGCATAATTCCAGAATTTTACCCTTCAGCCCTCACAGATCAAAGAATCGGCGCGCATTTTCTTCCGCAATCAAAGACCTGATCCGGTCCGGAATTTGAGCTGATGATAGTTTGAGAACGGCCGAGCGGGTATAGAAAAAAGGTGAATGCGACCCGAACAAAATACGCTCGACGGGAATTTCATCCAACAAAAAAGATACCGTGTTGAGGCGCTCGGTAAAAGCCAGATCGATCAGAACCTGATCTGTTTCGGAGCCGAGTCGGCGAGCCTCTTTGCGGTAGACATTCAAGCAAGCAAATGGAAATTCAGGAAAGCGGCGATGCAGTTCGATCACCTGATCGATGGGCACCCCCGGCACCTTCATGCGAGCATATTGATTTCTTTCATCATCGACCCTCATCTGGATCAAGAGGCGGATCTTTCTGTCTCTTAAAAAGCGCACAAGACGGTTAACGGCTCCAGCTTTTAAAGAATAGTTGTGGTAATTGGGGTAAATTTTGACTGCTTTCAACGGGACAAACTGCGCGTACTGCTTGAGCGCGTCTTCCCACCCGGGCAATACGGGATTAACGACCATGACCGGTATCACCTCCGAAAGCCCTTTCGCCTCTTCCAACAGCTTCTGGTTATAGACGTTGGGATCGGGATGCAGGATCGCTCCAATATGGGAGACGAGGCTACTGTGGATCCCCTCTGAGGAAAGCGATGCCGTCAATTCCGACAGTGTTTCATTAGCAAAAACCTGGAAAGGCCAGGACCCGATGGAAACATTTACGTCGATATACATTGTGGGTAAAATCGATAATTGCCATGAGATTTCCGTTAATTCTCAGGGACGCAAAATCAATCGATATCCTTAATTTGATATAAGTGATCGTCCACTATATTCGTTTTACCCGTCTCGTCTAAACGGATTTCTTCTGTCGGATCTCCTGTTCCAAATAATCATAGTAAACTCCTTTTCGTTATTATTCATCAACTGCTCATAGCCTTGATCCGCCGCCAGCCATCGTCCCCGAGGGTCTATTGTGTTGGAGCGTTTTTATACTAATCATGAAGTCCTCCACATCGAATACGTAACCGAAATTTAGGGCGATTCTCCACAGAGCGATCTCCTTGCAAAGTTCATTGCTCGCCGTTTCCTTGTTTTCCACCGCGGTAACCGCCTGCCGTAGAGCGGAGCACATCAACCCATGTTTCTTCATCGCTGCCATTCCGCCCGGGCTGAGAAGCAAGCACCAGTTGATGGCAAAACCGGTATAGATCAGATGATTGACAGCATGCTCTTTGCATAACGCAAATAACTGTTGTGTGTTTTTCGCAACGCCTTCTTCTCCCACAGGTCTGGCCTCCTGGGCAAAATCCAGATTCTGAAAACCTAGTTCGATGTCAGCGTCATTATGCCGTTCGTATTCGGTTTTAAACTCACGCAGCTTGTCCATAACCGGATCGCGTTCGATCTGCTCTATAGGTGCAGGGTCAGGCCCTGCCAATTGCACAGCCTTCTTGTAACCGGGATAGTTCTGATAGTAGTCGCCTTTGCTGACAACGTGAAATACCTTCAATTTCGACGACCGCACAGTTTCCAGCAAGGGTGAAAATACTTCTTTGCAAATTTTCTGCGCGCGGGCCAAATACTCCACCTTACGATACCAGCCGGGGTATTGTTCGAATGTCCCCGTATCCCAGGCGTGCATAATCACCAGAGCGGTATGCGCAGGCTCGATTTCCAACTCCGCTACCTCCCATCCGCCAAAACCTTCGGCCGGAACACTCA
>JAJFLT010000296.1 GCA_021772555.1 Opitutales bacterium
TTCAGGTGTAGTCTCCCTCGTTTGGTTCGACGCACCATTCGTCGATATGTGCTCTAATACCTTGAACTACAATTTCTCTATAATCAGCTCTCAGATTTGTTGAACCGTCGAGGAATTGCTTCTCAGCCAATTTCCGTGGGAATACACCGTTCGCAACCAAGGTGTTGGTTCTTAAACGCCTTCTATCGGTGACTACGCGGTGAAATCTCGATCTTTTTTGCCGATGCCAAGTGAATGCGTGTAATTCGCCCTCGTTGTAAAACGAATATTGAAAGCCCGTGATGCTATCGTCTTCCCCAAACCAAAAAACGATATCGACTAGCGCATTCGAGACCATCTTTCTTCGCGGTTCACCTTTGTATTGGCTGATGAATGTTTCGGCAAATTCCAACGGATCGGACTTTAGGTGTTCCAGCAGCTGAATCTGTTCAACACTGTAACATCTCGGACACACAATGAACTTCCACCCGCCCTTTAGGTTTCGCCGCGGAAAGGGAAAGTTCGTCTTCGAGTGCATTCCACAATATTGGCAGAGGTTCTTCATCATTCGCCGAATGTTTGAGCGCAAGTGGGAGGGCGCTAGCCCGAGTTGCCTGCTGCGCTTGGTTCGGCGTATTCTGCCTCCACGTACAGGTTGTATCGAATTCGTGGTCGAAGGGTCTCTTTGACGTCCCAGTCGACGTCCCAGTCATTGACTTTCTCCAAAATCTCCTTGGTGGACCTTGCCACAAACGTCTCTCTGGTCTCTAGAAATTTCTTTCCTTTCACATTATAGACACACACAGCTGGTACAACTTCTGAAATGACAGGTATGAGGCCAGTCCATCCTCCAGATTTGTCTGTAAGCCATACTTCGAATGCTTCCACCGGATTGCCCAGTATCGCATATGCCGAGAGTACCTCAGGAAGTTGCTCTCGACGCCAAGCAAGTTCACCGTTCGAAGCTCTGAAGGCATGCGCCGTCAGTTTGTCTGGAAGTATTTTCTTCATTCGTTTGCCGAACATATTGTAAGCAGCGTCTACGCAGCCCGTGATTAGGTACGATAAAGTTTTCCCTAATTTTTGCAAGTGAGTTTGTAATTCTTTGGCGAGGACGAGGCTGCGGAATTTATTAACCACGGATGGCATAGATAAACACGGATAAAGATGTGGGATGGATGCTGGATTATGGGTACTGAACGCAGGATGGGGGATAGGGCTTGGAAAACGGTTTGAATTTCACCGAATCTTCCTGTGCTGGGTGCAGCCAGGCATGGCAGGCGTTTTGCGGCGATTCAGGGAGCGGGATGCCGTCGGATTTTGGCGATGTTGACGGGACCGGCTTCGATGCCTTTTACGTGGGCGGTGGCGGGTTCGACGGTCAGTTGGCCGGATTTTTCGCGGAGGAATGCTTTAACGGTGGCTTCTTGGAGGAAGGTTTGTGAGACAACGATGTCCTCGCCGCAGGAAAGTCCTTCCAGGCGGGCGGTCAGGTTGACGGTGGTGCCAAAATAATCGAGGCGCTCGTCCTGATTGATGGCAATGCAGGGACCGGTGTGGATTCCGCCTTTGAGGGCGAGGGGTTGCCCGCCGTCCGATCCTTGCAATCGAGTAGCCAATTCTTCCTGGGCTGCAAGCATGGCCTGTAGGGCATCCACCGGTTGGATAAAGGCGGCCATTATGGCGTCTCCCATTGTTTTGATGATGGCTCCGTCGTGCTCGGCCACATGTTTTTTGAGAATTTCAAAATGATCCATGACAAGACCGAAGGCGGGGGCATCTCCGATTTTTTCATAAAGACTGGTGGAACCTCGTAAATCAGTGAAGACAAGGGTCATGTTGCCGACGGAGATTTTCTCTCCGTAGGCAATCACTTCGCTCGAAAAGAGATCGCGAAATGTCTGCCGCGCTGTGACCTCGGCGGCGGTTACGGCATCGTCCATCCAAGCTAATTGCTCGAGCAGGACGAGTTGCGGGTTTTCGCTGTCATTGGCGATACGGAGGGTGCTGGCCGGATCGAGTGAAGATTCCGCCGGATGCCATTGTTCTTCGTTGAGGGAAATGGTTGTGGATTTGGGTCCTCCATCGATAATATTGAGGTAACAGCATTCATTGAGCGATGCCGCCCGCAGCCGATAGCGGCCCGGCTTTAAATCGAGATCCCAGTGCAGGGTTTTTGAGGGAGGCAGGTTTTGTTGCGCTATGATATGAGGGGTTACTTGAGGGCCGCCGACGCAGAATTCATGCGATTCGATGTTTTTGATAGCGGGATTGGGGGAGAAAACGAGTTCGACTGCCTGGTCCAGATTGGCATCGAAACGGATGTTGCAGGTTTCGCAGTGGGCAGCGCCCTGTAACTGGCGCAGGTTGGAGACGGTGGATTTGGTTCCCCGGCAAAGTGGACAGAGGACTTCCCAACTGAAATCGAGCAATCCCTCCCGCGTGGCATGGAGAAACAAATCGAGAAGGGCATGGCGGGGAAGGTTCCATAATTTTGCCAGGGCATAGGGCCGCATCCGGTTGAGGGAAAGGTCGTCGCCGGTTTGCAGGAGGTGTAAAACGGGATCGAGGATCCTGGAATCGGTAGCAAGTTTTTTTACCAATCGATCGGCAATATCGTGCAGGCGGCGGCGAGCACCAAAGGTGAGTGGACTGCCCGGAACCAGGGGGCGGGATTCATTCGCTGGCGCGGAGTCTTCCGTGGCCAATTTGTCATAATGCCGGAAGGAGCGCTCGAAGCTGTTCCGGGTCAATATTCCGATCTGAATGGGGATGGCCAGCCAACCGATGAAATTTCGCGGCACGATCCAAAGATCATAATGGAGTCGGGTGCCGTTATCCTTCGGCTCCAATACGGCCTGCATGCGAAGGCTTTCGAGGGGTCCGTTGAGATAACGCCGAACGACGCCGAAGCGCTCGGGAGCGACCCATTCATAGGGATATTCGCGCCATCGGATGGTGCCGCCCCAGAATTTCAGTCGCATCATCCTCACGGTAGGATTTTCCGAATCAATGCCATCGGTTATCATGGGGGGCAGACCGGTGTCGTGATTGAAACGGTTGGTATCGGCGACAAGCGGCCACAGTTTCTCCCGGGAATTTTTCAGATCCCATCGAAAAGCGTAATGTCGTTCGGCGAATTTCACTAGAGTTGTTTCCGCTATTAAAAAAGGGGGATAAATTATTTTCCATTTATTCAACCACGGATTACACGGATAAACACGGATAATTTTTTAAATAAGAATGAAAACTTTTTTTCAATCTGTGTCCATCCGTGTAATCCGAGGTTTTATGAAACATTAGGGTAAAGGATTGTCATGGGAAGTGCGGATTTAGGAGACCGGAAAAATTTTCCCTAAAATTTTCCCTAAAATTATTGCCAAGAATTCCTGACGTGCATAATCGGGCGCTGGTTTTTCTAATTAATACGGGTAATCTTGAAAAGAATGATTAATATTAAATATTTATTTTTTGTAATTGGGTTCATGGTGGCAGGGGGTGCCTCTGTCCTTACGGCGGATACCGTGGAAACGAGGGACGGAGCGCGGTTGGTCGGAAAAATCACGGGCATAACGGAGGAGAAAATTACCATGGTGACGGCTTATGCCGGCACCTTGGAGATAAATAAAACGGAGGTAGTCGGTTTCAGCACCGACGACCCTGTATTTGTTCGTTTGGGAAACGGGATGACTATTTCCGGCAAGGTTTCCCACAGTGGGCAGTCGAAGTTGAAAATCGTTGGTTTGGGTGGTGAATTAGCGACCGAAATGCCGAAAATCGCCGCGTCCTGGGGAACGGAAGAAGAAGATCCCAATATTGTAAAAAGGAGAGAGGAAATAGAGGCCCTTCGCCGCAAATGGGGCTACGAGGTGGGGGTGGATTTGACGGGCAAGTCAGGTAACAGCGATGAATCAGGCATGGCGACCCGCATCAAGGCGGATCTTGCCGGGCCAAATGATTCACTGGGCTTGTATCTTTCCATAGACAAGGCGAAAAATAAAGGCAACCAGACCTCGAATGAGGTTATTGCCGGCGCCACCTACAATTCCTTTTTCAAAGAAAAGTTAGGTTGGTTCGTGCGGTCGGAACTTGAAAGTGATGAATTTGAGGACATCGACTTTCGGGTTACCACGGCGGGTGGTTTGAGCTATCGGTTTTTTAAGGAAGAACATCATGCACTGAGTGGGCGGGCGGGATTCAGCTATCGCTTCGAAAGCCTCGATAACGGATCTACAATCAAAGCGCCGGGTCTCGATTTTGGGCTCAATCATTTTTATCGAATTAAAAAGGTCGGGCGCGTAACCACAGACATTAAATTCATCCCCAGCGTGAAAGATTTTTCGGATTTTCGACTTACCCAGGATACCGGGTTTGAATTTCCCCTTGGTGGTAGCGGGTTTTTTAAACTACGTTTGGGCATCTCGAATTTCTTCAATAACAATCCGGCACCGGGCAAAGTTGGGCTCGATACCACCTATTATACCCGCCTGCTGTTTACGTGGGATTGAGGAGTTGTAAAAAGCGCTGCCGCCATCATCTTTTTGATATTTAAACCACGGATTACACGGATGAGCACGGATAATAAAAAAGCGTTTCGACGCCGAAGGCATTTCCATTCCCTATCCCCAACAAGATGTGCATCTTTTCAAGGAAAATCAGGATGGGTAGGAACGGTTAGGCCATATTTGACGAAACCGCCGTTGTTTTCTTCATTTGCGAAAGCGGTGTAGCCTGGACCGTAGTCCAAACAGGACCAAGCGAGCACCGAGGCGAAAAAGGTTTTAACCGCCCCAATATCTTGGGACGGAAACTCGGCATAATTTATCTCTTCGTGCTGATTCCCCTTTTTCCTGATCAGTTGAGCTTGGCGAATTCTTCCTCGGTAACTTTGCGAAATGAGAATTTATACCCTTCGTAGCCTGCTATGGCGTAGAATAGGAGGTCCATGGGTTGGAACATGATTTGCATCAGTTCGATGATCACAGTTGGTTGAGTGAATACAATAGTGACAACTTCGAAGTAGGACATGGATTCTTCTATGGCCACGAATCCGCAGATAGATAAGAGATTGCCCAAGGCACAGCCGAGGAGGGCAAAAACCACTCCGACAACACCGAAGTTGGTTGAAATTCCCTTACCGGTTATACGGACTGAATATCCGACCAGTAAACCAACTCCAATCGCCATCAAGCCAAGCTGACGCTCCGTCATAACAGTGACAACAGCCCAAATGGATGCGCCAATGATGGCGGCGACAGCACCACCCGCTATGCCCATGGGCAGGTTTTGCTGACTTTCAAGCTGCCGCATTAACGCCTCAGCTTTTAAGGGGTCAACACTTTGTTCCTGTTCTTCCGTTTGGGGTTCAATGTCGTTTGTTGTTTCTTCCTTGTCCATGTTTTCCTTTCGTTATCGAATCCCTTGTATTATCTTAAGGAGTCAGTTTGAGTTCCATTACATAAATTACTTCCCCCCCTTCATAATCTTAGCTTCGTTTTGAAACCTTTGATATTGTTAATGAGTTCCTTGTCTCCAAATTTATGAGGTAAATGAATGACTCGATTTTTAAAGTCGTGCTTCAATAAAGGTATCCCTACTTCAGGATCATCTGGAATCTTCGGCAATGCGATTAGCAGATGTAGGTCAGGATTTTTCGTCATCGCATGATGAAAAATCTCATTCAGATGAGGGTCTCGGAACGAAAAGCCAATTACGACCAACATCTTCGTAGTCCTTAATCTTCGCCGAAGTGCTTGATGCGTGTTTATAAATACTTCTTCCTCATCTTTATCTGGATTCCCTTTAAAACCTGGATAAATAATCAAATGCTCAACCCTTCCACCCATTCGTAAATGATAATCACGTGTATTGCGGATTGATTTCCCACGCTTTGTCCAACACATGGAACCATGAAGACGATATGCCAAAATACCTTGATTGAATTTTCTGTACGTTTTTGGTTCCCATGTTCCTAATGACGTAAAACCGTCGCAGAAATTAACTTCCATCCTATGCGCAATCTCCCCAATAACGTCTGTAACGGGATCATAATTTGTAGTGAAAATCGGCAATATCCGACTTTTCCATCCACACACTTCCAACAATGGAAGATATAACTCCTGCACTAAATCATCGTCAAGGTCCTCATCGCCGTAGGACTGAAAACAGAGATTCTGAATTTCTTTAATCGAATTTTGTATACTTCCTACCCAATTATTTTTTCTAGATTCCCAGTTTTTCATCACACCATCGAAAAGAAATTTTCCTTGGTCCGTGCTGAAAAAATCGGCAATGGGGTCAAGCAGCTGAAGAACAACTTCAACGTCAAGGGTATTCACCTTCAAATGCTGTTTCATCTCTGTGAACAATAGATTGCCAGCAAGACGCTTTCCAGCTTCGGATGCGAAGAACTCATTTGTTGTTGGAAACCCGAACGGTTTTGACGCCCCAGCACCAGTCAATATTGTTATTGCCATGACTCAAAAGCTTCTCTGCTTAGGTATGATTCGTTTAATCATTATTATGAATTATTTTTACCGTTTCTTCCAAAAGCGCATCGATTTCGGTAGCGAATCCACAATGAATTTCCGTGACTATGCTCGTTCTTTTCCCGATCTGTTCGTGCAATAAATTATTTGCCACATCACGGTGGGAATTTGCCAAACGTTCCATCTGGCGCTTTGGAGTCCTACCACTCCACTTGTAACTGCTTGCAGCTTGATTGAAAGATTTTTCACCGAATAACGGTGCCAAATGATCCGTGATCGCTCTAACAAGTATCGCAACGGTCAAGTAACAGGAGTTCGCGTATGCCACATTTGCTTCACGACATAGCTGGATCAAGCGGGTGAAATCATATTTCGTCTTCCGCTCTTGTAAATGTTCAATTTCACAAATCCTATTCTCGGAAATGAATAGACGTTTTTCATGGATGCCTAGGTCGTCACCTAGAACGTAATTTGATCCCCGATATATACCGTCCTTTGCGCCTGGAGCCCTTTCTTCAAATAATCTTCGAACGGCATCTTCGATTCCATTGTAATCAAGGTAGTTATCAATGATATAATCGCGTTGAACATGGATTCCATCATATCTACGAGTGGCTTGTTGGCCGAAAGCTCCACTACAATATTTCTGAAGATTCCCAATTATGTGAAACACTAATTTGACATCCGATTCGCTTAATCCAATCCTTTTTGCGAATTCATGTGCCGCTATCGTAGTGGTATCAGGTTCTTTCAGCACAATCTCGCGCAATGCTCCGATCGCCTTTTCAACTTGTTCTATTATAGCGTTATCTGGATCAGCATGCCATATTCCCAATAGAGTTGGATTATCACTCAACAATAATCGATTATCGATCTCGCTCCGTTTAACGACTTGGCCTGTACGATTCCAAATTTCAATCTTAACCTTGTTCACGTCAAATGGCTTATCCTCAAAGTAATCATTGACAGCCGCTCGAAGCCAAATCTCATGAGCTTCAGTTAATTCAATTCTTGGAAAACTGTACGCCATTAATATAATAATTACACGTTTTTCCGTTTGCTCAATCGAAATGCACTACAAGTTCTTCAAAACCAACAAACTCAAACCTAATCGGATGACCCTCCATACGAAATAGATTGCTTCCTTTCGGACAAATCTTTTCTCAAATATTTTTAGATCGAGGGAATTGGCGACGAGAGGGGTTTTTATTAGAATATTGCAACTATAAGGCAATTTTTGACCGCAAATGAACGCAAATTAGGTTTTGGGTTGGAGGGGTTATGCTTTTGCGGGACATTATGGCGCTTTTTTGGAATTTTTAAAAACTTTAATCAAACGCATCAAACGGAGCCAACGTATCAATTGACGGTTTGGGGGGATTGTGTTATTATGGTCGCCATGAACCGACGACGTTATAGTGAATGCCTCAGTAGAATTAACCTTTTCCGCAAATTTTCCGGTGGTGGTTATCGTTTTGGGGGAATGGATGGGGTTAGAAACCCTCTGGACCGGGACGAGAGTTTTTTACCGTTGCATGGGCGCGGGGTTTGGCTTCTTGTTTTTTTGACGGGGGTGACAATTCTTAGTTTTTCTCAAAATGTGACGTTATCTGCTGGCCAAGCGGGGGAAAGTTGTCATTTTGGCGCGTTTTCTTTTTCAGATATGGAACCTGTAAATATACGAAATATCGCGATTATCGCGCATGTGGACCACGGCAAGACGACTTTGGTCGATAAGGTGCTGCGCGGCTCGGGGGCCTTCCGGGATAACCAGGAGGTGGTCGACCGGGTGATGGATTCTATGGATCTGGAGCGCGAGAAGGGGATCACGATCAAGGCGAAGAATACGGCGGTGAAGTGGGAGGACAAGCTGATCAACATCGTCGATACGCCGGGGCATGCAGATTTCGGGGCCGAGGTGGAGCGGATCATGAAGATGGTCGACGGGGTTTTGCTGATCGTGGATGCTTTCGAGGGTCCGCAGGCGCAGACGCGTTTTGTTTTGCGCAAGGCTCTCGGGCATGGGTTGGCTCCGGTGGTGGTGGTGAACAAGATCGACCGCCAGCATGCCGACCCGATCGGGGCGCATGATAAGGTGCTGGAGCTTTTTCTGGAATTGGGCGCCACGGAGGAGCAGTTCAATGCGCCTTTTCTCTACGCCAGCGCCAAGGATGGCTGGGCGGACCATACTTTGGAGGGACCCCGCGAGAGCATGGCTCCGCTTTTCGAGACGATTCTAGAATATGTCCCGGCACCGGTGGTGGAGGACAAGCCTTTCCGCATGCTGGTGAGCAATATCGAATGGAATGATTTTGTGGGGCGGGTGGCCGTGGGGCGCGTTTTGAGCGGCAGCATGAAGCAGGGTGAGAGCCTCCATGCGCTTCGCCGGGAGGGCGTGCGGGAGCGGGTCAAGATAACGAAGCTTTTTACCTACAGCGGCTTGAAGACGGAGGAGGCCAGGGTGGGCACGGCGGGCGACATCATCGGGCTGGCCGGTTTTGATGAAATCGATATCGGCGATACTTTGTCGGTGGACCCGGAGGCCGAGCGTCTGCCTTTTGTAGAAATCGACCCGCCGACGATCAAGATGGAATTTGCCGTCAACGATGGGCCGTTGGCCGGCCGGGATGGCAAGAAGGTGACTTCGCGGCAAATCCGGGAGCGTTTGGTGCGGGAGATGAAGTCGAATATTTCCATCCATATCGGAGAGACGTCGGAGGGTTCCCGTTTTGAGGCCAAAGCCCGCGGGGCCATGCAGATCGCCGTTCTCGTTGAAACCATGCGGCGGGAGGGTTTTGAAGTCCTTGTCTCCCGGCCGACGGTGGTTTTTCAAGAGATTGATGGTCATCGCTGTGAGCCGTTTGACCAGTTGTGGGTGGAAACGCCTGGCAATCAATTGGGTTCGGTGATGGAGAACTTGACCCGCCGGAAGGCCAAAATCACGAACCTGCAACACCATGAGAACGGCGGAGTGACGGTTGAAGCAGAAATCCCAACGCGTGGATTGATCGGTTTTGAAACGGATTTGGTCAACCTGACCAGCGGCGGGGGAGTCATCAGCCATTTATTTCTGGAATATCGTCCCTACGCGGGAGAAATCACCACCCGCCAGACGGGCACTCTCGTTTCCACCGACCAGGGTAAGGCGATGGCTTATGCGTTGGATAAATTGCAGGACCGCTCAAAGCTTTTCATAGGTCCCGGGGAGGAAGTTTATCCGGGGCAGGTAGTGGGGGAAAATCCGCGAAAACGCGATTTACCGGTCAATCCCACGAAGGCCAAGCAACTTGATAATATGCGCAGCAGCGGAGATGGTAAGGGGATCATGCTGACCCCGCCCATCCGCTTCAGTCTGGAGCGGGCCATCGAGTATATCGAGGTCGATGAGTATGTCGAAGCCACACCGAACCACCTGCGCATGCGCAAACGAATCCTCGACGCCAACGAACGGCGCAAAGTGGAAAAGCGGCTCGCCACGGTGCAGGTTTAGTAAAAGCGATTCTCGCGCCGGAATCGCTCTGGGCCGCTTGATAAAGATGTTTTCGCCAATGCAACACACGAAGTGAAACGGCGGCGATGGTAATTTATTTGCTTAAAGTTCTCCCGAGCGCAGAACCAGAAGCTTTTCAATTTGCATGTCGTGCATGGTGAAGGGAATTCCTCCCACTCCCAGTCCCGATTCTTTGAGACCTGCAAAGGGCATCCAGTCCACCCGAAATGCGGTGTGGTCGTTGACCATCACTGCGGAAGCATCAAGTCGCGAATAGGCTTTCATCGCCACGTCGATGTTTTTGGTAAAAACGGCTGCCTGAAAAGCAGTGGGAAGCTCGTTGGCCCGCTCGATAGCCTCGTCCATTTCGGCATAGGGATAGACGCACACAACAGGGCCGAATATTTCATTTTGGCTGACCGTGGCATCCGGCGGAGGATCGTAAAGAACGGTGCAGGCATAGCAGGTGTCTCCGATTCGCTGCCCACCGCAAAGGAGTTCCGATCCACTTTGGATCGCATCGGTAACCCAGGATTCCACCCGATCGACCTCCCCGGCTCGAATGAGCGGACCGACCTCCGTCTCTTCCAAGGTGGGGTCGCCGATTTTGAGGGAATTGGCCGCCTTCACGAGTCGATCGGCGACTTCACGCGCAATCGTTTCATGGGCGAAAATGCGTTGTACGGATACGCAAACCTGACCGGCATGGTAAAATCCGCCCTTGGCCAATAGAGGGATGGCTTCATCCAGGTCGGCGTCTGCGGCCACAATAGCCGGGGCGGCTCCTCCGTGCTCGAGGGCGCAGCGGGCGCCCGGGGCCAATTTCGAGCGTAGCATCCAGCCTACTTTGGCGCTCCCGATGAACGAGAAAAAAGCCACTCGCGAATCCGTCACCAATTGGGTGGCGGCGTCCAGGTCATCGGTTGTGAACACTTGGCACCACTCCTCGGGCAGCCCCGCCTGGCGCAAAATTTCTACGAACCGGATACAGGAAATTGGCGTGTCTGCGGCCGGTTTTACGATGACCGGGCAGCCCACCGCCACCGCCGGACCGACCTGATGCACAATTAAATTGAGAGGATGGTTGAAAGCGCTGACCGCCACTACGACCCCGATGGGTTCATGCCGCGTTACGGCGAGGCGACCGACTGAGGCTGGATTCAGGCCCATGGGCACTTCATTACCGGATTGGGTGCGCAGAAACTCGATACATTCTTTCACCCCGTCGATGGCACGGGCCACTTCCACCCTGGAGTCGATGAGCGGCTTGCCTCCTTCCCTGGCAGCTTCCAGGGCGAGGGATTCCGACTCGTCTTTCATGATTCGAGCGGTCTTTTCCAGGACCTCAATGCGTTGGGGTGGGCTCAACCAGGAGTCTCGGTCTCGAAAGAGGGCATGGGCGGTTTGCAGGGCGGTTTGGGCTGCTTTGGCGCGACCGGTTTTCACCTCCGCAATGGCAGAGCCATCGAAAGGCGCGACCACGACCAGATTTTCGCCTTCCGGTTCCGCCCCGGGAATCATTAGAGGGTAGGTTGTCATTGTCCCTCCGGATCTAGACCAATTTGCTTTTTTGGGCAATCTCCCGATTCAGAATCCGATCGTTTTCGGAATAATCGACCGGAACATCGATCAAATGCACCCCTTCGGCTGAGAGGCTGGATTGGATGGTCGTTAAAAGTTCTTCCGAACTGCTCACGCGGTGGCCGATGGCGCCATAACTTTCCGCGTATTTGACGAAATCCGGGTTGCTGTAATCGAGGCCCCAGTTTTTGAATCCCATATTGGCCTGCTTCCATTTGATCATGCCGTAGGCGCTGTCGTTGAGGA
>JAJFLT010000297.1 GCA_021772555.1 Opitutales bacterium
GACCGGCGTACTGTTTCATCAGGGTAAGTCGATCGAGAACATCCTCGACATGGTCTATACGCTCGAACCCATAGCCGGTCGTTTTGCGGTGGGGTTGTTCCTCGCAGGAACGCTCAGCGCGGGGCTATCATCTGTCTTTCCGATAGCGATGGTTCTACCGCTGTTGATTGCCGATTACCGTTCGGGCGAACTACAAGTTCGCACACCCATGTTCCGAATACTTACGGGGGTGGCATGCGTGGCCGGATTGACCGTTCCGGTGTTCGGGGCCAACCCCATATCAGCCCAGATAGCCACCCAGATTGCCCAGGTGTTCGTTCTTCCTTTGGTTATTGGGAGCATCTTTTTCCTAATTAACCGCAAGGATCTCATGGGCAAACACCGGGCGGGAGTTTTGATGAACATGGGGCTTATCGCAGCCTTCGGTTTTTCATTGGTGATGTCATACCTTGGGTTGATTGCATTGGGGCGTATGTTCTCATGATCGCTTACAGCAAGCAGGTCCTCTAAGCATTTATGAATGATTCGAAAACTATTCCTTCCCTGCGTCGACGCCTGCGCTCAGGTGAGACCGTAATCGGCAGTTGGATCAACAGCGGCAGTCCTATGATTGCCGAAATGATGGCCGCATGCGGTTTTGATTTCCTTTGTATTGATGTCGAGCATTCGGCAGTTGATTTGCCACAAACGCAGCAGCTTTTTCAGGCTATCCGCTCCGGCCATAAGGACTGCGCGGCCATGGTGCGACTGCATGGTGTAGATTACCCCTTCGTCAAACGCTACCTGGATGCCGGTGCGTGTGGAGTGGTGGCCCCACTGGTGCGGACCCGCGAAGAGGCAATGTTGCTAGTGCAAGCGACCAAATATCCACCCCAGGGCCTGCGTGGCGTGGGCTTTTGCCGAGCCAATATGTACGGCTTGCGTTTGGCGGACGAATGTGTCCGGGCCAACGATGAAATTCTGCTTGCAGTTCAGATCGAGCATATCGATGCGGTGCGCAATATCGACGCCATCCTCAGCGTAGCAGGTATCGATGCGGCCTTCATTGGCCCATACGACCTCACTGCTTCGATGGGGATCACCGCGCAGTTCGACCATCCGGACTACCTCGCCGCACGCGATGCAATCCTTGGCTCATGTCAGCACCACAAAGTGGTGCCCGGCATACATGTCGTGCCACCTGACCCGGCGCAGGTTACGGCTCGTATCGTCGAGGGCTACCGTTTCCTCGCTTATAGCCTAGATATCACTATGCTCTCCACCGCCTGCACCGAAGGTCTTGCGGCGTTGCAAGAGAAATTGGACTTGAAGTCAAATCTGGCAAGTAGCGCTATAGATCGATAAAACAACGGTTATAAATTATGAATACACACACTCCAACTTTTTTTCTGAACCGTTTCTTATTTTCAGGAGCATTCATCTTTCTGTCCGTGCTTCAGAGCCTCGCCGCCGACAGTTCCTATGAATACGAAGAACTGCACCGGTTCCCCTGCAAAGAGGCACGCCAAGCTGTAGCGGTGGACAAAGATTTTTTCTACGTTATTAGCAATCATGCAATCGGAAAATACATTAAGTCTACCGGTGAGCGAGTCGCTGGCTGGGAGTGCCCCGAAGGGGAGCCGCTTACCCACCTGAACAGCGGAATCGTCATCGACGACAAGTTATACTGCGCGCACTCCAACCACCCTGGGGTGCCCATGACCGGTTCCATCGAAATCTGGGATGTTAAGACGATGAAGCACATCGGGTCGCATAGTTTCGGCATCTATTCGGGCTCCACTACCTGGATTGATTTTTACAACGGCCACTGGTATGTCGCATTCGCTCACTATGGCAACGCCGCCGCCGAACCTAACCGAGATACCTCATGGACCAATCTCGTAAAATTCGATAAGAATTGGAACCGCAAAGAAGGCTGGGTTTTCCCCAAATCAGTAATTGAAAGGTTCGGTGAATTTAGTAGCTCTGGAGGTATATTTGACGACAAAGGCCTCCTCTATGTCACCGGTCACCACGAGGAAGAAATTTATGTCCTCAAAATCCCCCAGGCAGGATCCATCCTGGAGCTAGTGGAAATTATCCCGGTCAACACAACTGGTCAGGGTATTTCCTGGGATATATCTACACCCGAACTCCTCTACGGAATACACAAAAAAAACCGACAAGTCATCGTCGCCCGTCTAAAGAAAAAATAACAACCAGAAACCAGGGAAATATATGTTCTGATATCATTCGGAGCATGATTCTGAATTTAAGACATTTTAGATTTCCTGATGATAGAGCGGGCTGATACTAGAACAACTTTGTCGATGGTAATTTGATTCCTGGAGAAAAATCATAAGTGCGGCTGATTGTGATGTTGATACCAAAAACGGTCAATCAAACCATAACCACCCGTATGATGGGCAAAATCATTCCTTTTCTTGGGATGCTGTTCCTCAGCGCAAGTATTTCGGCCCAATCACATTCTGAGTTGGAAGATAACTTCAGCAAGCCACCAGACTCGGCCCGCCCGTGGGTTTTGGGATTCGCGCTTAATGGCAACCATAGCCTGGATGGTATCACCGCCGACCTCGAAGCGATGGCTCGTGTTGGCATTGGAGGGGTGCTTTTCATGGAAACGGACCAGGGAACACCGCAAGGACCGATTTCTTTTTCCGGACCGCAGTGGCGCGAGATGTTCCAGCACCTCCTTGCCGAAGCCAACCGACTCGGACTGAAAGTGAATATGCACAACGCCGCAGGCTGGACCGGAAGCGGAGGGCCGTGGATCACTCCCAAACTGTCCATGCAACGGGTTGTGTGGACAGAGACACAAGTCACCGGACCGCAGCAATTTGACGGTGTGCTGCGGCGGCCCGAAGCGAATAAGGACTTCTATCGCGATATTGCCGTTTTTGCCTATCCCACCCCTGAGGTCAACTACCGCATACCGCGCATTGGAGGCAAATCGGGAGGACCAACCACGAGAATCGAAATTTCGCCACGCGCCAGTTTTCCCTCGCTCGCTGCGGGAGCGATAGTACGCCGCGACAACACCGTGGACCTGACAGCAAAGTTTGGTCCGGATGATCGTCTTATATGGAATATCCCGGAAGGCGAATGGACTCTGCTGCGTATGGGCTATACTACAACTGGTCAGGAAAATTATCCCGCGCCGCTTCCAGGCCGGGGATTGGAGTCCGACAAACTCAGCAAAGAAGCGACAGAAATTCACTTCAATGCTCTTTTACGCAGGCTCATCAGCGACAACAAGTCGCTTACTGGAGAGCAGCGCACACTTGTCGCGGCCCACGTTGACAGTTGGGAAGTCGGTGCGCAGAACTGGACACCAAAGTTTCGCGAAGAGTTCCAACGGCTGAGGGGCTACGACTTGTTGCCTTTACTGCCGGTTATGAGCGGGCGAGTAATCGACAATCTAGAAGTCTCTGAACGTTTTCTCTGGGATGTGCGACAGACTATATCCGATCTGTTGGCAGATAACTACACCGGGCATCTTAACACGCTGGCGCGCCGCCACGGGATACGTCTCACCCATGAAGCTTACGATAAAATGCCGGCCGAAGATCTGGTCGTTGCCGGGCGCGTCGACGAGCCAATGGGTGAGTTCTGGACACTGGAAAAGTTTCGCAAGGCCTATAGTGTATTTGAGATGGCTTCGTCGGCGCACGTTTATGGCAAACCTATTGTCGGGGCAGAAGCATTCACGGCCAATCGAAACGAGAAATGGCAGTACCATCCGGGAAACATCAAGGACATCGGCGATTGGGCGTTCAGTGAGGGCGTCAATCGATTTGTAATTCATCGCTACGCCTTCCAGCCGTGGACAAATCCTGATCGTGCGCCGGGTATGGGTATGGGACCGTGGGGTCTGCACTACGAACGCACGCAGACGTGGTGGGAGCAATCACTTGGTTGGCACGAGTATCTCGCACGTTGCCAGTTCCTGCTGCAACAAGGATTGTTCGTTGCGGATCTCTGTTTTCTTGTGCCGGAAAGTTCACCACAGCGATCCAAATCACCGGTGAAAGCGGGGAGCCTTCTGCCCGGAGGCCATCTTCGGCCCGGCTATAACTTCGATGTCTGTCCGCCTGAAGTGGTAATCTCGCGCATGACAGTAAAGGACGGCCGCCTTATGTTGCCCGACGGCATGAGCTATCGCATGCTCGTGTTGCCTATGGTCAATACGATGACCCCACAGCTTTTACGCAAGATTCGTGACCTCGTCCGGGCCGGTGCCACGGTCCTCGGCTCGCCTCCGGTCAAGTCGCCGAGCTTGGAGGGCTACCCGGAGTGCGATGAAGAATTACAGGCACTCGCCCGAGAATTGTGGGGTGCCGACGAAGCACCCGATAAATTCACTGAACGTGCGTTTGGCCAAGGCCGTGTGATCTGGGGTAGCGAATTGAAGCAGCCGGACTCGATCTACGAACCCACCACTTCATTTGGTTTGGCAAAATGGATTTGGTATATGGAAGGCAACCCGACCGAGTCCGCACCGCCGGGCAAACGCTACTTCCGCCGTTTCATAAATGTGGATGACGTCAGCCCAATAGCCTCAGCAAAGATGACGATCGCGGCCGACAATGCTTTCGAATTATGGATCAACAATAGGCGCGTTGGTGGTGGCAGCAGACGGACATTGAGGGTCGCGGAGTGGCTTCAACCTGGTACGAACTTAATTGCCGTTGTCGTAGATAACAAGTCCGACACTCCGAGTTCCGCCGGGCTTGTGGCCGCGCTATCCATTCGATTCCGCGATGGTCACAGGCAGGAAGTTCGCACAGACGGCACTTGGGAAGCCTCTGACGTTATTCCAATGGATTGGCCGGTTGAAGCAACTCAACCGCAGTACTGGAGCTCCGCCCTCGAACTTGGCCCCATGGGTATTGCGCCATGGGGTAAAATCGATGAAGAAGCCGAGGCCGTAGATACGATTCCAAATATCGAAATACCCATCCGCGTGCTGGTGAAAATGGGTGTGCCGCCGGATTTTCATGCTACGATTCCTTTGCGACATATCCATAAACGCATCGGCGAGACCGAGGTTTACTTCGTGGCCAATCCGGATCCCTGCGAGGTCGAGGCGCTCTGCACGTTCCGCGTTAAGGGCAAACAACCGGAATTCTGGTGGCCAGACACTGGACGAATCGAGCAGGTGGCGGTGTTTGAGACAAATGATGACGGTACGAGCGTCCCGTTGCGGCTGGATCCGAGTGGCTCGGTGTTCGTTGTTTTCCGCCAAACGGCCGGCGAACTTCAACCGACGGCTGGAGGGAAAAACTGGCTGGACTTCGAAACCGCTCAGGAGATAACAGGCCCGTGGAAATTAAGTTTCCCGCCAAAATGGGGAGCGCCAGAACATGTGACCTTCGATAAACTTATTTCGTGGAGCGAGCACGGCGATTCCGGGATAAAATATTTTTCCGGGACGGCGATTTATCGCAAGAGGTTCGAATGGAATCCAAAATCGCAGGTCTTAATACAAAAACCGAGAGTTTTCCTCGACCTCGGCAAAGTGCAGATCATGGCACAAGGACAACGCACCGGCCGCGACCTTGGCACCCTTAGGAAATCACCGTTTCGGGTGGAAGTGACTGACGCGCTCAAGCCCGGCGCCAACACGCTTGAGATCAAAGTGGTCAACCTGTGGATCA
>JAJFLT010000298.1 GCA_021772555.1 Opitutales bacterium
TGCGGAGGCGGCAAAACTTGAAGAAGTTTCTGTCCAATTTCGCTGGTTTCATCAATTTCAATTTGCCGGATTCTATGCGGCCGAGGAAAAAGGTTATTACAGGGAAGCAGGGCTAAAAGTCGAATTGAAGGAGATTACCCTTTCTTCACCGGATAGTGGTATTGAAGATGTTCTTACCGGAAACGCCAATTATGGGGTCACTTTATCGAGTGTGGCTTCTAATCGGTTACAGGGTAAGCCGGTCGTAGTTCTGGCTGCCATATTTCAACACTCACCGGCAGCGCTCATTGCCCGAGCCGATTCCGGAGTATCAAATGTGCACGATATTCCGTTGGTCAATTCTTCCCTCGGTTTCTGGGAAAATCCCGAGTTTCTGGGCATGTTTATGCAAGAAGGCATCCCCTTCGAGCAAAATGAACGGGGCAACGCTCCTTTTTATTTCCCCTATGAAGACAACGTCAACAAATTGATCAATGGCGAAACCGATGTAATTGCGGGTTATTTGACGGATCTGCCGTTTGAATTGGAAAAAAAGGGTATCCCGTATGTGGCTATCAAACCATCGAGTTACGGGTTCGATTTTTATGGTGATTGCATTTATACCTGTGAAAGAGAAGTGGAGGAACATCCTGAACGCACCGCAAGGTTTCTCCAGGCCAGTTTGCGGGGTTGGGATTACGCCATGGACAATACCGAGGAAATCATCGACCTCATCCTGGACAAATACGATGTCAAGAAGCGAGGAGTAAGCAGGGAGAGTTTACTCTTTGAGGCTGGAGCCACTCGCAAGCTCATTTTGCCGCATGTTGTTGAAATAGGGCATATGAACCCGGGTCGTTGGAAACATATAGCGGATACTTATAAAGAAATCGGTCTGGTTTCCCAAGACGCTACCCTGGAAGGTTTTATTTATAATCCGCAATCATCTCAATCTACTTGGGACACCTGGTTGGTTAAATTGTTGTTCTGGATTATCGGAGGTATCGGGTTAGGATTCGTCAGCCTCTTCCTTATCAATCGGAAATTGTTCAAAGAAGTCGATAAGAGAACTTTGGACCTTGAAAATTCCCGGGAGCAATACCGACAGGAAGCTCTTCACAGAAGAACCGTTGAAAAGGAACTGGCTGCCGAAAGCGCCCACTATCAATCGCTTTTTGAACAATCGCCCATCTCCCTTTGGGAGGAAGACTTCTCTGAGGTGAAATCATTCATCGATGAGCTGAAAGAATCGGGAATTACGGACTTCCGGAGGTATTTTACAGAAAATCCTGAGGAGGTCGTTAAGTGTGCCCAAATGGTTAAGGTTCTCGATGTCAACCAGGCGACTTTGGAACTCTACGGCGCAGAATCCAAAGAAGAACTGTTGGAGGGTCTCCAGAAATTATCGGTGGACGATTCCATCCCGGGTTTCCGGGAAGAATTCATCGCCCTTGCCGGTGGCAACACCCGATTTATTTTCGAGATGATGGGGCAAAATCTTTGCGGGACTAAAATACCGGCGATGATCACCCTTTCCCTCGCCATTGGCCACGAAAATACATGGGCTAAGGCGTTTCTTTCCATTTTCGACCGGAGGGAGATTAAGCTGGCGGAGGAGAAATTGGAGGACGCACGCAACCGGCTCGAACTTGCCTTGGACGGGGCCAATCTAGGGCTATGGGTTTTCAATGTGCATACATTTGAAGCCGACTACAATGAAGGCTGGGCCAGCATGCTTGGTTATGATCTCGATGAAATCCACCAAGATTCTTACTTTTTCAGAAACGTCCTTCACCCGGACGATTTGCCTAAAATGCAGCAATGTTGGGAAAACCATGCCTCTGGTAAAACTCCTTCTTATCATACCGAATTGCGGATGAGAACCAAGGATGGAGATTGGAAATGGATTTATACGCATGGAAAGATTTTTGATTTCAACCAAGAGGGAAAACCGCTTTATGCCGCCGGTATCCATCAGGACATCAGCGAACGTAAACAAGCGGAGGAAAACCTTGGAGAAGCGTTGATCCGCCTGGAACTTGCCCTCAAAGGGGCCAATCTAGGTCTTTGGGATGTCAACCTGTTAACACAGGAAGTCATATATAATGAGCAATATGCCAAAATGCTCGGTTATGAGCTTGATGAATTGGATCATGGTATCCAGTTTTTTCTGGATTCAATCCACCCGGATGATTCCCATTTGCAGCAAAGCAACTGGAATGCTCATGTAACTGGAGATATTCCCATTTATGAAATCGAAGTGCGTTTACGGACCAGGCAAAACAATTGGATCTGGGTGCATATACATGGAAAGGTATTCGATTGGGACGAGGATGGGCAGCCGGCACGAGCCATAGGCACGCATCAGGATATCACTGAACGCAAGTGTGCGGAGGAGGGGTTGGTTCAGGAAAGGCGCAACTTGGAATATGCGGTCGAAGAACGCACCAGTGAGTTGCAGAATTCTTTAGTCCAGCTCAAAGACGCCAACTTGCAGCTTGAAGAATCCAGCAAACATCGCAGTCGCTTTATATCTTCGATGAGCCACGAACTGCGCACGCCTCTAACTGCCATATTGGGATACATCGATCTATTTCATAGGCAACAAACTAATGGGGATGGAGGTAAACAGTTTGCATACATAGAGAATATTGAAAAGGCCGGCAATCACCTGCTTACTCTAATTAATGACCTGCTTGATCTGGCCAAGATCGATGCCGGGGTCATGGAATTGGATATTGAAGACATACCGATGAAGGAATTCATGCGATCCATTACCAAGGTAATGAGTATTCAGTTCCAGAAAAAAGACATCGAGGTGAAGACTTTCATCGATCCGTCAATTAACACAGCTACGGCGGACCGGAGAAAATTTAAGCAAATCATGTTCAACCTCCTTTCCAACGCTTGTAAATTTACACCGGAAAAGGGGCAAATTGGTATTTGCGCAACAAATGCAGGGGGAAAAGATTTGAAAGTGGAAGTATCTGACACCGGTATCGGAATCGAAAGCCATGAAATCGATGAGATATTCTCCGAGTTCCACCAGAGCGACAGGCTCCGGGATGAAAGCCTTGGTGGGACGGGTATTGGTTTGGCCCTCACTCGGCGCCTTGTGGAACTGCATAACGGTAAAATTGGAGTTGAGAGCATCCTGGGAAGCGGTAGCACTTTCTGGGTTACCCTGCCATTAATTCAAGTCGATAAATTCAAGTCTGACGAAACTATTTCAGCGTCCGCGAAAAACACCGGAAACATGCAGGAGGGAAGGCGTATTTTGGTAGTGGAAGACAGTGAGGTTCTGACCACCATGATCCTCGATATGCTTGAACTGCAGAACCATGATGTAGCTGTTGCCTGCAATGGACTGGAGGCCATTGAAGTTGCCAAAAAACACCATCCAGAACTCATACTAATGGATATGCGAATGCCAGTTATGGGAGGGCTGGAAGCCACCCTTCGATTAAGGGATATGCCGGAGTTCTCCACCATTCCTATAATAGCATTGACTGCCAGCACGGGTTCCGATGCGGAAATCCGGCAAATAGCCATAGGCTGCACCGAGCACTTGGGTAAACCGATCCAAACGGAGGAATTGTTCGAGGTGATCGAGCGTTATTTGGGAAATGGAGAGAATAACGTTGTTTAACTTAAAAATCTTTGAATCGTCTTTGAGTACTATTTTATGACAAAAGAAAATAGGGGGAATGAATAATAATACATGAACAGAATATTGGAAGTTGTATACGCTGCCATGAATTACTTTTGCTCCCCAAAAAATATATGTATGCCCTAAACATTGATCATGACTTTTACATAAATTAATACGGCTACCTAAGGGATAATATTGCGCCACAGTTATTTCATATTCTTTAACAACGGTTTTGGAGAAGATCGTAATGTTTAGGGGGAAAGCTTTGACCTATTTCGGTTTGGCTTTGGGGCTTGTGGCTGTACGCTTTTCCCTGGGCGACATCGCCTGGAGCAGCAATAGGGAACTGCATACTCTCATGGAGTTCGCCACCACCATTTTGGCGCTTATTATTGCGGGTGCGGCCCTGGCACGGTATTATGCTAGAAAGAACAAAATGTTTCTGCTTATCGGGTGTGGATTTCTGGGAACAAGTTTCCTGGACGGCAACCACACCCTTATCACCAGTCAATGGTTTAGCCAATTTCAGTTTTCGGAACCCTCCTATTATTTTACCTGGAGTTGGAATGCTACTCGCATCTACCTTGGGACATTTCTGTTTCTAAGTTACTGGATCCAAAGAAAAGAAAAACTTCCTGAGGAAGTTGATTTCACAGAAAAGAAGTCGGTTTTTTCGGCATTAGTTTTACTCTCACTTGGAATTGTTGCTTATCTTTACTTGGCGAGGCTTCCTCAGGTTTATTACTCTGACTTATTTCTTACCCGACCGGGAGACCTGATTGCTGGTTTCTTTTTCCTTTTGGCATTGGCCGGTTACTTGCGTAAAGGAGTCTGGAAGCACGATGTTTTTGAGCATTGGCTGGTGGTTTCCCTTATCCTGAGTTTGGCCAGCCAAACCATCTTTATGTCTTGTTCCATGGCCTTATGCGACATAATGTTCGATTTGGCTCATTTTGCTAAAATTGCCAGCTACGTCTGTGTTCTAACCGGATTGTTGGTCAGTATGTATGAAATATTTCTGCAAGCTGAAGAGAGGAAAATAGAACTTCTTAGAAGCAACGAATCATTACAAAATGAATATAAACAACGTAATAAAGCTGAGGATGAAGTTCACCTGCTCAACGTCGACCTGGAAAGGCGCGTCTCTGAGCGCACCGCTCAATTAAATTCCGCTTTGCTCGACCTTCAAGTGCAGGAAACGCGGATTAGAACAATTCTTGAAACGGCGGGTGAAGGCGTCATCAGTTTTGATAAAGGTACCATCATTGAATCCTTAAATCCCGCTGCGCAGAAGATTTTTGGATACGAGGAGCGGGAATTAATCGGTAAAAGCATCTCACTATTGGTAGAGAAGTCCTATCGAATGTATTACTTCAGGCACCTGAAGAATTACTTGGGACAAGGCAGAAAAACCCTTCCTGCGACGCCGAGGGAAGTTTTGGGCCTGCATAAGGACGGTTCCACTTTCCCCATAGAAGTTACGGTTGATGCAGCTCAGATTGATAACGACTATCTATTTATTGGAACGGTGCGGGACATTTCAGATCGTAAAAAAGCTGAATCTGCCCTCGCAGAGACTCTCAACCGGTTGGAACTGGCCATGAGAGGTTCCAATCTGGGTCTTTGGGATATGAACCTTGCTACCGGGGAGACCCAGTATGATGAACGTTGGGCCAGCATGCTCGGTTACGACTTATCCGAAATCGAACAATCTCAGGATACTTTTTACTCTCTCATACACCCCGACGATATGCTCCGGGCCAGAGATGATTGGTTTAAGCGCCAGCGAAACGAGGCTGCGTTTTACACTTCCGAATTCCGATTGAAGTCGAAGGACGGCCGCTGGAAATGGATATATACACACGGGCAGTTGTCTGATTTCGATGAGTCCGGCCAACCCCGACGGGCAACCGGTATCCACCAAGACATTACCGAGCGCAAAGAAATCGAGGCGGTAATTCGGAAAAGTGAGGAACGCTACCGCAGCTTGTTCGAAAATTCTCCCATTCCTCATTGGGAACAAGATTATTCCGCGGCCAAGGATTTTATCGATGGTTTGCGTTCAAAAGGAGTAAAGGATTTCAGGAAATATTTTAGGGAGCATCCCAAAGCCGTTGTTCTTTGCGGCTCTCTCATAAAAATTCTGGATGTCAACCAGGCCACTTTGAAACTTTTCAAAGGCAAAAACAAATCCGAGATTCAGGGAGGACTTTACAAGATGGCCACTACTGATAGTTTTGCTGTCGTCCGGAAAGTGTTGGTAGCCTTGTGTGAAGGCCAAACCCACTTTGAAAGCCAATTCAAAGGCAAAGACCTGGAAGGTCATCCCTACCATGTAATATTGAATCTTTTCCTCATCCCTGGATATGAGGATACCTGGTCGAGGGCGTCGGTATCGACGGTGGATGTTTTGCGATTACGGGAGGCAGAGGACCAGGCGACCCATTTAGGCCGTGTTCTCGAAGATTCCTTAAACGAGATTTATATCTATGAACCGAAATCTTTGAAATTTTTGCAGGTTAACAGGGGCGCTCGTGAAAACCTTCAATACACCACCGAAGAATTGGCAGAATTAACCCCCCTGGATTTTAAACCGGATTTCACAGCCGACAGTTTGGACTATTTGATTAGGCCTCTCCTGTCAGGCGAGGAGGAAGTGGTGAACTTTTCTACTTTGCACCAGAGAAAGGATGGCAGCACTTACCCCGTTGAGTGCCACCTGCAAATGTCCACCATTGATAACAAGCCTGTGGTTGTGGCCATTACTGAGGACGTCTCGGAAAGAGAAAAAGCGGAACGATCCCTGCATGAAAACGAGGCCCGGCTTTCCACCATACTCAATACGGTGGCCGATGGTATTATCGTATTCGATAAAAACAAGCGGATCGAAACCTTTAACCCGGCGGCGGAAAAAATGTTCGGCTATTCATTTGAAGAAATTTCCAAATTGGATGCCTCAATCCTGGCGGTGGAAGAATACAGAAAAAAATATGAAGATTCCATGCTTATGTATTTGACCGAAGGAGTGAAACAGTTTGCCGGTCGAACGCAAGAAGTGGAAGGCTTGCGCAAAGATGGCTCTACATTTCCCATGGAATTTTTAGCAAGTGTGGCGGAAACTCAAGAAGGTCCCAAATGGATAGTATTGATAAGGGATATTACGGAAAGGAAACGAATTGAGCAGGAACTTGAAAACCACCGGCAAAACCTCGAATACACAGTGGAATCGCGCACCGCTGAATTGCGAATGTCGATGGAAAAATTGATGGATACCAATTTGCGCCTGGAAGAAGCCAACAAACACCGCAGCCGCTTCATTTCTTCCATGAGCCATGAGCTGCGCACTCCCTTGAGCGCCATCCTGGGGTTTGCCGATCTTTACAAAAAAAATTACGGTATAACTGCCGATGAAAAGCAAAATTCCTATATCAATAACATTACCAAAGCCGGCCGGCATCTGCTCAATTTGATTAATGGTCTTCTCGATCTGGCCAAAATCGATTCGGGGAAAATGGAAATCGAGCTGGATGTTTTTAACCCCGGAGACTTTGTTGAGGAAATTTTGAGTATCATGATCTCCCAGTTCAATGAAAAGAATTTGACCGTGGAAACATTCGTTGACCCCTACCTGACGGAAGTTTGCGGAGATCGAAAAAAGTGTATGCAAATTATGCTCAATTTGCTGTCAAACGCTTTTAAATTTACAACGGTCGGAGGGCGCATCGATATTTATGTAATCCAGGATTCGGAGGGAGGCGCTAAGGTAGAGGTATCCGATACCGGGGTGGGCATCGAACCGGGTGAAATCGATAAAATTTTCTCCGAATATTACCAAATCGCCAAAGCCAGTACAAGCGCCAACGAGGGAATGGGCATTGGGTTGGCCCTAACCAAGCGCCTGGTGGAGCTCCAAGGGGGCGCAATAGGCGTTGAAAGCAAACCCAATGTGGGCAGCTCTTTTTGGTTCACTCTGCCAAAGGTTTCCGTTTTAGACCGGTTGCAGCAGAAGATTGAGACGGAAGATTATGGAGAGAAACTTACGCCGACCGGTTGCAGGATTTTACTGGCCGAGGATAGCGCGATCATTCGAACAATGTTGTTGGATATGCTCAACCAGCACGGCCATCACATTGCCATTGCCCAAAATGGAGAAGAAGCGGTGGAACAAGCCAAGAAAATAAAACCCGATTTAATTTTTATGGATATACGCATGCCCGTAATGGATGGATTGGAGGCTACCCGCCGCATACGGGAAATACCCGAGATTGCGAACACACCGATAATTGCATTAACTGCCAGCACCGGAAGCAGTTCCGAGGTACTACAGTCAGAGGCCGGGTGCAGTGCTCATATGGCGAAACCTGTTATTGCTGAAGAAATGTTCGATATGCTCAAACGCTTCCTTGGCGCCAGTAAAAATGATGAAGGTAAAGATGAAAAATAGAGCAGCCCATGACGGGGCTAAAGAATCCTCATGCAATGAGCCTCAAGTTAATCGAAGATTGTTATCCGGGTCCAGAGACGGTCCGCGAAACCCCCGCAAGTTTGCCACCCGTGAATGGCCGAGAGTATTAAAAAGAATATACTCGAAAAACAAGCAGTTGGAGCGGGAGAAGCGGTGTTTGCAAGAGGAGCGCAATTATTACCATCAAGTATTTCAGAGTTCTCGCGAAGGACAATTTTTGGTCAATAATGAGAGTAGAATAATAGAGGCAAACGAGGCTGGTTCGATAATTGCGGGAAGTTCTTTGGAAACCTTGCCGGATGATCTTTTCACCCGTTATTTAACGCCTGGGCATCGAAAAAAATTTCAGAGCTTTCTGGGGCAGATGGACCGAGGGGACCGGGAAGATGAATTCGATTTCCGTTCCGCAAACGGAGAGTCAAAACGGGTGCGTCTTCGGGTCATAGATCCTGCCCTTAGGCACCCAATCGTTGGCGAGCCTCATTTCTTGATTACATTGCATGAAATCGCTGATCCGAAGCCGGTTTGGCGAAATAACGTGGAAGAGTTGTTGCATAAAGAAAAGCAATTACACGAAATCCTTGAAGAACTTAACGACGTTATTTTTATCTATGATAAGATTGGAACATGTGTCAACTGTTCTGCTAAAGACGAGAGCGATTTGGTGCTACCGGCCGAGCAATGCATTGGCCAAAATGTGACCGAATTGGTTCCGGAACCTGTGGCTGATAGATTCCACCAGGGCATTCGGAAATCTCTTTCATCAGGTGAGGTACAGACAATTGAATACACTTTGAATCTGATAGGAGAGAAAAAGTTTTATGAGGGACGCATAATTCCTTATGGGAAAAATAAAGTTATCTCAGCCATTCGCAATATAACGGACCGCAAACGTTCAGAGGAAACCATTCGCCGCAGTGAAGAAAACTACCGGATTCTGGTTGATACGATCTCGCACGGTATCAATGAAATCGACCTGCAGGGAACCATCACCCAGGCGAACAGTGCGTTTCACAAAATGCATGGATATGCTGACGGCGAACTCATCGGCGTCCCCATTTACGATTTATTTGCCACGGATGCCTTGAAGAAAAACTATCACAAGCTAGTCCGGCGTATTTTAAAGGAACGCCCGCCGCGCGGCCACATTATCACTCACAATAAAACGCGGGACGGCAGAATCATTGTCCTTCGAGTTGATTGGAACTACAAATTGGAAGCTAACGGGAAGGTTGTTGGGTACACTTCTTTGGTTACCGATATCACCGAGCAATCCAAAGCCGAGAAAGCCCTTCGCCAGAGCGAAATCAGGTTTCGGGAAATGGTCAAGTCCCTGCATGATTTGGTTATTTTTTTCGACAGAGATGGTTATACCCTTGAGTGCTTTGTCAAAAGCGAGGCAGACCTTATTGTTCCGTTAGATAAGACTATCGGGGCAAATATCAAGGATCGTCTGCCGTCGTCGGTTGCTCGACCTTTGCTCCAATCTATCCAGAAAACCATCGATAGCGGCTCAATTCATACGTTGGAGTATGAATTGCCCATCAATGGAGAGCCCCGTTTTTTTGAGACGCGAATGATACCTTATGGAAATGGGAAAATTGCCGCCGTCATACGCAATATTACCGAGCGTAAAAGCGCGGAGGAAGCTTTGCGCCGCAGCGAAGAAGATTATCGGGTTCTGGTCGAAACAATCACATACGGAATCAATGAAATTGATCTGGATGGAATCATTACTCAATCGAACAGCGCTTTTCATAAAATGCACGGATATGCCGATGGTGAGCTTATTGGAACCTCCATGCTGGATCTTATCGCATCGGAATTTTTAAAGAAAAATTATCATCGTATTCTTCGCCGTATTCTGACGGAGCACCCGGAGCCTGCATTCGTTTATTGCCGCAACCTAACTCGCGATGGCAGAATTATTTTAATAAAGGTTGAATGGAACTACAAACGCGATGGGGACGGAAATATCACTGGCATCATTTCCATAGTGACTGATGTTACGGAACAGAGAAAAGCCGAGAAAGCATTGATCGAAAGCGAGAAACAACATCGCGCAATTTACAAGTCGTTTCCAGACTTGATATTTATCTTAGATAGTGAGGGCACCTATCTCGACTGTAATGAGTCCAATCCAGAGGAACTCATTTTACCACGTAGCGAATTAATTGGGAAAAAGGTCACGGATATTCTTTCTGTGGATGCCGCCGCGATCGCTATGAGCAATATAAAAATGGCATTGCAAAGTGGTGAAATACAAAGTTTCGAAATCAATACGTCATTAGAAGGAAATCCTCACTATTATGAGGGTCGCATGCTAGCTTATGAACCGAACAAAGTTCTTTCTATCGTCCGTAATATAACTGAAAGAATAATATCAGAAGAAGCCCTGCGGCAAAGCGAGCAGCGCTACCGGCTGCTCTTCGAGACCACCCCAAACGGCATCATTGATATTGACAGAAAAGGCTGCATAGCGGCAGCTAACAAAGCGTACCATGAAAAGCATGGATATCGGGAAAACGAGTTGTTGGGAACTCCGCTGGTCGATCTTTTCGCCTTTGAATCCAATAGGCAGTCATTTGCCGATAATCTACCTCTGCGTATGAAGGGGCAGATAACGCCCGAAACCCTCTATGTAAAGCATCGCAAGAAAAATGGCGAAATTATCGACACTGAAATAGAATGGAATTACAGGCGCAATGAGAAGGGTGAGATTATTGGCTTTGTGTCGGTGATGACCGACATTACCGAACGCAAGCGAACGCAAGATGCGCTGATTACGTCTCAAGAGCGCTTGGAGAGGGCCCTGGATGCATCGGAACTCGGCATGTGGGATTACGATTTTAGATCGGATATTATGAACCTTGATAAACGCTGGGCTAATATGCTGGAATATGAACTGATTGATATCGAGCCGAATTACCAAAGCTGGCTCGATTTGGTTCATCCAGATGACAGAACTATTCTGGATAATGCCTGGGAGTCCTATGAATGCGGACTTACTCCTTTTGCAGAATCGGAAATTCGATTACGAACAAAATCCGGGGGTTGGAAATGGATTCAATCACGGGGAAAAATAGTAGAACAGGACGAGCAGGGAAATCCCTTAAGATCTACCGGGACACACAAAGACATCGATGAAAAAAAGCGTGCAGAGGAATTGCTGACTGA
>JAJFLT010000299.1 GCA_021772555.1 Opitutales bacterium
ACTGCCAGTTCGCCTCGGCGCATAAATGCGTGCTGGGCGCCTTCGTAAATAACCGGCTGGTATTCCTTGCCCGCCGCCGTCATCGCTTGTTGAGAACCTTCGATGGTAGCATTAACGCGATTGTCGTCACCCCCGTAAAACCCATAAACGGGGCTGTTGATATTACTGAAGCCTTCCTTTGGTCCCCTTCCATAAAAAACGCAGGCCGCCGATAAATCCCTGTAATTTGTGGCAAAACGAAAAGTTTGCGAACCTCCCCAGCAAAAACCACCCACCACGAGCTTGCCATTACAAGAGGGCAGGGCTTTGACATAATCAGCGGTAGCCTGAAGATTTTTCGTAACGGCTATCGCATCAAGCTCATATATCGCGTTGCGGGCATCATCACTGCTGGCGAAATCGGTCGTTTTGCCTCCTCCAGGACCCTTGCCAGAAAGAAGATCGGGAGCGATGGCAATGTAGCCGTTCTCCGCTAATTGATCCGCCAGCGACCGTACCCAATCGTTCAATCCCCGGTTCTCATGGATAACAAGGACGGCGGGCGTTTTGCCGCTAACCTCGGGATAGACCACAAAAGCCGAAAGCTCCCCCTCCGCTCCCTCAATGGAAACCCACTCGTGATGCCTTGGGGAATCCTCCAACCGTTTCAGAAACGGATCCACTTCTTCTGCCGCGTTGGCGAAGTTCATAACTAGAACAACGGCAACAGTTAAATTCCCAATAAAACCTTTTATACTCATCGATTCGGGAATCTTCATTGCAAGTTTTGCTGCCGCCAATGATTACCAATGTAATTCTTTCAGGAAGTTTTGGCCGGTTGCTTTAAGGGAAGGGAAATGAAAAAGGATGTGCCTTTGCCGTTTTCGGTTTCAAAGTGTATTTTACCGCCGTGCGCTTCCACCACCGATTTAACGATGGCAGAACCGAGGCCGGTGCCTTTGCTTTTTCCATAGGTCACAAAGGGTTCAAAAAAGCGGGCTCGAATTTCTTCGGGGATGCCGTTGCCGTTGTCCGCGATGGTGAGGTGCAGCATGTCGTCGTCCTTGACTTCACCGGTGATATTAATTTTACCGGAATCCTCACCAAAGGCGTCGATGGCGTTGCCGACCAGGTTTTGCAAAATCCTCAGAAGTTTGTTTTCCTCGCCTTCGATTTCGATGTCGGGGAGTGAAATGTCCACCGATATCTTCAAGTTCTGGAAAAACGGGAAATTCAGCTCCTCGAAACGGTCGATCATTTGATGGAGGTTGATGGGCGCTATCTGCAGGTTTTGATCGCCGCGGGAAAAAGCATTCAATTCCTCCGCCATATCGACCATGCGGGTGATTTGGGCATCGATGTTCCGGCACAATTTCTGCGAGCGTTCGTCGGTGTGCATCTGAGCCATCAATTGAGCGCCCAGGCTGATGAGGCAAAAAGGGTTTTTGAAATCGTGAATGATGGTGTTCATCATCGTGCCCACCATGGAGAGTTTCTCCTGCCGCAGCATGTCATCCATGTAGTGGCGGGTGGTTTCATTAAGATGACTGATAATGCTTTGCAGGATACTGTCGAAGGGGCCGTCGGTTCGCTTGAAAAACCCCAAAAGGGCTTCACGGCGAATATTGGCGATCACGACTTTGCCTCTGGATTCGGCCCGCAGAGCCCTTGGCTGTCCTGTAAAAAGACCGATTTCCCCAAAAAATGTGCCTTCTTTGGAATACCCCACGACACGGGATTTGCCATCGGCCATCAATTTGCAGAAGGCGACTTCTCCTTCCAGAACCAAATCGAGTCCTTCCGAGGCGCTGCCCTGCTCGAAAATTATGGTGTCGGGCGGATAATGTTCGATTTTAGCAGCTGAGACCAGTACGTCAACTTGTTCATTATCAACCTGATTGAAAAACGGATGCTCTGATAATTCCATAATACCCAATATTCTGCAGAAGGATTATTCCAGAAACTGGAACCGATATTATTTGAATTCAGCAATGGGCGGCTCCAATTTGCCACTAGTTTTCGAAAATAATCTAGAGTAACCGCCTGCGGCAGGTCGAGCAGAAAAACCAACCCCATCAATCGTCTATTTTTGCCTCGCAAATTATTTTACAATTGGCCACCATGAAACAACGCCGATAATTTCGGATTCCACATGGAAGGGTGGCAGAGTGGCCGAATGCGCTGGTCTTGAAAACCAGAGTGCCCGCAAGGGTACCGGGGGTTCGAATCCCCCCCCTTCCGCCATATTTATATTTATTTGTATATCAATAATATAGTGGGATGAAGAACCGCAATGGGTTTAGTAAGATCTCATAATGGCTTAAAACCCATAAATTCCTTTAAAAAAGCGGCCTGGTGGGTGGAATCGGCATGTTGGTATCACTCAGGCGAAAAATCGGCAGTTTCGCAGAGGTTTGGCGCACTTTTCGGCTTTTTCCTGAATTTTGCATGGGTGATGAAATAGCCGTTTCTGAAAACAGACGAATAATCAACTCGCCAAAAGTTTATTACGTTTCTTATTTAAGTTTTCAAAGGAATATTATGGAATATCATCTACAGCCGATACCCACACTTAATGCGCGTCACGAGTTTGAACTCTACCGAAAGGTCACCGGAAAAGAAAAGTTTTGGGAAGAGATGCTGGACTGTGAAGTTCGCGATTTGAATGCAGGTAAATTTTTGTGGGGTAATAAACAGGAAGGTGTCACAGTAATGGTTCAACGAGTTGTGTTGGGAATCGAATCCTATATAAAAGGCGCCGTTTATATCCAACTCGGTTATAGAAATATACTGACGAAGGAAAAGGTAGAAAAATTATCCGACCCGTTTACCTTAGGCGGAGCTAAGAGTAATACTGCCGATGTGTATTTCAATAGAATTCCATTATTGGTGGATGAGAAACTCCAATTAAGGGTGTCCAACCAAAAACTATGGAAATTGACAAAGGAGTTTTACAAGAAGCTTAGAAATCCAATTTTTCACGGACATTTTTTCTCCAAAATACAGAAGGTAGAGCTAGAGGAGATATTCACGCACTTCGAAAAGCTATATAAATGGATTGATGAATGGTGTCCCATATCCGACAACATTAATACAATGTTAAAAAGGGCGAACGACCTCCATAGAATTTCTGATGGCGTAAAAGTGCTTCGTCCAGCGAATTCAGATCGCGTGCAGGAGCCCTGAAAACTCGCTTAGGCGCGGTTCTCCAGGGAGGAAGTCAGGCTTTCAAAAACTGAGCGCGATATAGGTCATTGCGCTCTTGCCGGATTCGCTCTTTTTGAGCGGTCCCTCGATGATCAATTCATGATTTTGAGCCAATATATTGGGATGAAGAACCGCAATGGGTTTAGGAAGATCATATAATGGCTTAGTAACTGTCATTTTGGTCACAGTTTATATCTTGCGCCCTGTGGAAACCAGAACCCAGCCCAGCGCAACGACCAATGCCGCTGTTATCAAAACAAGGAGCCATTTACTCTCCAGAAATTGAAATCCTATCTGGTCCGAGTCCGCATTATATTCGGGGTTTTTTATTTCCTCTGAAAGTTGAACCGACACTGTCTGCATAGATTCCCGCAATGAATCTAGCACATTGGTAAAATCGTAATGGGGCTTTTCAGCCGTTTCAGAACCGTAAAACAGACGGTAATTGTTTTCAGAGTTATTGAGATAAAGAAACTTGTAAACATTCCCCCTTGTCTCCAGTCCTGAAATCTGCAGCGGCGGATTATCCTGGTTGTGTATAATGAGACGGTAAATTTCCTCCCGATGCTCCGGAAAGTCGATAAAGGCCACCTTAGGTTGGAAGCCATGAAAATCAATTTCTGAAAAGGAACCACGACCAATTTCAACCCACTTATCACTGCCGTGTTGGGTTCTTTTTACTTCCAGATGGGCTCGACGGAAAAAATTACGGTCCGGGGTAACAATGCGAAGGGAGGTGAGCGGCTCCCGCTGGGTGGATAGCTCGATTACGGTCTGCTTTTTTTCCTCATCCTCCGTCACCCTAAAATCACCCACAGGGTAATTCGTCTTAACCTCGT
>JAJFLT010000300.1 GCA_021772555.1 Opitutales bacterium
ATTTACCCCCGCACCAGATCCTCCACATCGGAGACAGTCCCCGCCACGATGCCGCGGGCGCAGACACCGCCGGCTGGCAACATTTGCTGATTCACGCCCGGAATTCCAATCCCGAATTTCCCTCTATAAAAAAATTGTCGAAACTCCTATACCTGCTTCCAAACAAACCCAAAACATTTTGTTGAATCTATAAACACCGACCGTCTAGTCTAATTTTTCAATATTATAGTTTTTCTAGGCGATCTACTATATCATTCGGAGCAATGAATACAAAAGCATATCCAGATTTTCGACAATCAAGCAGTCCCAATTTCGTCAAGACGATCAGATCTTTTCGTGCTGTTTGATAGGCTACTTTATGACTTCGTTTATGCTCTTCAATCATGTAAAGTCTTCCGGGATGTCGAAGTGCGTGGCTGATAAGCGCTTGTTGCCTATGGTTGAGATCGGGCGCTGTCTTGAGCAATGATTCTGTAATTTCGAGTTCTTTGGATTTGAATTCGATGTAATCGTGTAGGTTGCGGATGGCCCGTTGAATAACACCCGCCTGATAAATGATAAAGTAAGTCAAGTCGTTCTCATCTGTCTCGGTATAAAGGAATGACAACTCGTATTTTGATGGAGCCTTGAGAAGAATTTCGGAAATCGAGATGAACTCGAAAAGCCAATAACCCTGCCTCAGCATCGACCAATAAAAAAGGGCTCGGGCAGTGCGTCCGTTTCCATCCGCAAACGGGTGATCGTAAGCCAGCCAGAAGTGGAGAATGATAGCCCTGATAACAGGGTGAATAAACAGTTTCGGAGTTTTCCCATTGGAAAAAGAACACATCTTTTCCATGCGCCCAATTAGTTCGGTCGCCTGAGGGGGTTCGTGGAAAATTTCTCCAGTAAACTCATTTTGGACAGCTATTTTTTCATCGGGTTGCCGGAAACGTCCTGATGCTTCGGGGCTATCTAGAGCATGTTGCGTTACCATTCGATGGATACGGAAAACCAGATCTGCGGTGAGGTCTTCATCCTTCCATTGACCGATCTTTTGCATCGTCATGTAATTGTTCAAGATCATTTGCTCGCTCCTATCTTTCGGTTTGCGTCCAGAACGGAGCATTTCCTTGGCAACATTCCGTGTCGTGGCCGCCCCTTCCAACTGGCTTGATGTAATTGCTTCCCGAATGAGCGACCGGACAAGGTATTGATCGCGCGTATGAGGGTTGATAATTGGATCCGGCATTCCAATTTGTCCACCCGATCCCAGATCGATCTTGTGCATTTGTTCGGAAACCAAGTCAGGCACAGAAAAACTGAAAGGCCACCCCTTTTTATCTAGTAGAGGCACTTTTCTCGCCTTGCTCAGTCTGCGTAATTTGATGCCAAACCACCAATCTTCATGGCTCAATCCATCAGGTGGTGTCAGATGGCGCAGTTTATCCCAATGATAGTATTTGCCTTTTTCTTCCGCCTTTTGAGCTATATCAAATACTTTATCAAGTGTTTGATTATCAAGGTTTGCTCTTGAAATTCCAGATAGTGGGGGAGGTGTTTTCGGCATTTTCATCTGTAATTACTAGTTTTCTACTAATTCATGCTAATTTAGTAAAAATTGTCAATTACTAATATGACAAAAATTAGTATAAAACTAGTAGAAATTTTTTTAACCATATATCTCAGTCCGTTTTTTTAGGAAATTTGAAGTTTATGGAAATGGCTTTATTCATTGACTTTTCCTGACCCACACCCGGATGCGTTTGGTTTTTCCGCGAATTTCCTGGAGTCCCGCTTCCGTTAAACCCGGGATTACACTGTGCGGGTCGAGGTTTTCGTCTTCGCCTTGCACAGCTTGCATGAGGGCTTCACTGAGGACAAGGTCCGTGTCGAGCGTTCGAGTGAGGGCTTCAAGCCGACTCGCCGTGTTGGTGGTGTTCCCGATGACGGCGTAGGCGGCATTTCTTTTACTGCCGACATCGCCCATGATGGCTGGCCCATAGTGGACGCCTATACTGATTTTTATGGCTTCCTTTCCCTGTTGTTTCCGCAATTCATTCCAGTCATCGATCGTTTTCAGCATGGTGGCGGCGCAGCGGATGGCATTGGAGGCGTCGTTGGCGGTTTTTCTGGGCGTCCCGAAGGTTGCCATAACGGCGTCGCCAATGAATTTATCCATGGTCCCGCCAAATCGAAAAACCTCTCTTTCCAGGCGGGAGTGATAATCCCTCAAGAGCGCCAAAACATCATCGGAAGCCATTTTTTCACAGAGAGTGGTAAAACCGACGATATCCGCGAAAATGACGGCGACCTCATGCTCCCGAACCTGACTCAGCGGTTCGTCGGCGGCGATCACCTCATCGAGCACGTTGGGAGAAAAATAACGCGCCAGGTTGGCGCGTTGGCGCTCGCTGAGGGCATGTTTCCAGGCCAGCCGTTGGGATCGCTTTACACCGATGGCAAGGATGGCGGATACCAGGAGTAGAAAGATGACTCCCTGGTACCAACTGTTCATATCGACAAAATAAGGGCTAAGCACATATTCGAGGAACCCCGATTCCTCAAATCCAGGTGCTTCGGAATCAAGAAAGGATTGGGAATGAGGCAGGGAAAGTATCCACATAAATCCAACCGACCGGGTGATGGCGGCCCAAAGTCCCGTCCAAAGGACAAGCCGGGGTGAGTAACTGAAAACGGTAACGGCGACAAAGATGTAGAAAACGAAATCGCCTTTGCGGCGAAATATGAATTGTGGTGAGAAATATTCAGGGGTGCCGGGCGTGGGAATGGTCAGAATGAAACTAAGCAGGCATAGCTCCGCCGCGGTAAAGAAATAGGGAATCCATTTTGAATAGAGCCCGGAACGAAGAAAACCGTAATGGATAAGCTGCAGGATTATGAAGATCCCCATCATGGCTTGGTAAAAAAGCATCACCTCCCAACTGATATTTTGGGTTAGGAGGAAGAAGCCGATGGCGAATAAAGCGGTCGCCTTGACCAACACGAGCAGCTTCAGCCCCGCCAATTCCTCTGCTCTGAGGGCATGGCCCAGGCGCAATCGTGTCCTTTTGGCGAGAGAGGATTTTGAATTTGGTTCGTCCGGCATGATGAGATTGGGTTCGAAAATCGGGAATTAAAAAATCATTTAATTGAGGTGGGAACAATAACCATTTCAATGCTTTATCAGGCTCCGAAATAACCTCCGAGTCGGATTTTTCGACAATCCCGCTTGCCACCGTTTTAAGGATGCTTTTTCCTTTTTTACGAAAACCGTTTTCCGTTCCCATTTCTCGTTTCTTACTATCTTATTTGACATGAAATACTCACGGCGGGTCGAAAATCTGATCGCCAACCTGCGTTCCGTGCCGGAAGACGAGAACCGGTCCAACCTCAGTGAGCCGTTTAAAGCTGACTCCCTCATGGAAGTCTTAGAGGAGCGCCATAATCTGGGCAAGGCGAGACCCGAACAGGTCATCCTGGAAAACTGGAAACACATTATGGGATCAGAGAATGCCCCCCGCACTTTTCCCACCCGCATAATGTATAAACGCCGGCTCCTGGTCTCCGTCGCCAACGCCACTTTGCGTCAGGAGCTCTCCTTTCACCGCCACATGATACTGAACCGCATCCGGCGCCTGCCCGGCTGCAATGGAATCAAAGAACTGTCGTTTACGACGGGATAGGGAGACGGTGTCAGGTCTCAGTGTTCAGGTTTCCGGGAATAATGAAATCCTGGCACTCGACTGAATCCCTCTCTCAGCACCCTCCAACCCCCTGAAGACTGAAACCTGACACCGTCTTCCCCTGGCACCTGAAACCATTAAATAATTTGCTTGCCAATAAGGAAGGGAAAGCCATTTTCTTCAACTTCGCGTTGAGAAGAGCGTCTCCTGAGGGGCTTTTCCGCGGCTTGTCCGGTTGAATATTCGAGGCCGGATGAAACGGTGATTCCGGCTCGGGCTGGAACACGGATTCGGAACCATCCTAATCCCTTCAAGTCGTGAAATAAAGTAAGGAAAATGACAACAACAACAACTATAGAAAAAGAACCGATTATAAAGGACTATCGGAAGCACGATAATGACACGGGATCCTGCGAGGTGCAAGTAGCCTTGCTCACTGCGAGGGTAAACCATTTGACGCAACACCTGCGCACCCATCGTAAAGATTACCATTCCCGTCGCGGCCTCATCGGTATGACAAGCCGCCGCAGAAAACTGCTCGATTACGTAAAAAAACACGACCTCGAAAAATATCAAGAACTTCTAAAACGCCTCAACTTACGCCGCTAAAGGCAGACTTATCCAAAGTCATCCGGGGCAGTTTTTTCATGCAGTTTTCCGGGACCCGGCCTATGTCGGGATTTTACCCGGAGAGATGCGCCAAACCGAGCGGAGGCAATTCTCCGCCATCAAGATCCATAAGCCAAGCGCTGCATGGGTCGATACCGACAACGTTTTGGCGCCACATGAATTCCTTACCTGTCCGCAACCCCCCACAGGCAATGCCGAGGGGCAAATCCGTACCTACAAAAAATAAGCAATGATAAAGCAAAAATACTCAGTAACAGTCGAAGACCTGGGAATCACTATTGAAACAGGCACCATCGCCAAACAAGCT
>JAJFLT010000004.1 GCA_021772555.1 Opitutales bacterium
GTTGTCCCGTCTGTCGATCACGGCATCGCGTCGGTGATCGGATACATGTCAGGCATCGAGAACAGTCCAGGCACGCTCAAGCTTATTGTCTGCGGGGTGATGGTTTCCCAGGCGGTCATTCATATCTTCGGCGTAAAGCTGGCAAACCGCATAAACTCGTGCGCCGTATTCACCGAAGTCGTCGGCCTGGTCGGCCTGGTCGTCATATTCGCCATTCTGGCGGCCCGGGAGCGACCGCCCCTGGACATTCTCTTCCACACCGGAAACGCAACCACCTCTGCAGGCTACTGGCAGGCATTTATCATGGCGTCGCTCATGGGCGCCTACACCTTGGTCGGTTTCGAATCCGCCGCCAACCTGTCCGAAGAGACCGTCGACGCGAGCAAGACGGTTCCCTGGGCGGTGATCCTTTCCGTCGCTTTGAGCGGCGTCGTCGGCACCCTCTTCCTGATTTTCACGGTATTGGGCATCGATGATCTGGCGAGCGTTACGCGAGCGGAATACCCGCTTCCGCTGATCATCGAGAGGAACCTTGGTTCGTTGTCTGCGTCCCTCTTCTTTCTACTGATAATCGTCTCCGTCTACGCCTGTGGATTGATCATCATGGCCTCCGGCTCACGGCTGATCTATGCGATGTCCCGGGACCGTGTCTTCCCGGGAAGCCGGCTGTTCTGCAAAGTGTCCGCGAACACATCCGTTCCGATACCGGCAATCCTCCTGATCCTCGCTCTCGGTATTGCGGTGGAAATGTTCTCGGAGTCACTGGAGCAATTGCTCCTAGCCGCGGCCGTCCTTCCGGCTCTCGTCTATCTACTGACAGTCGCCTCCTACGCGCTGCGCAGACACCGTATGCCGGCCCTCTTCGGGACCTTTACGCTCGGCGCCTGGGGAGACATCGTCGCCTGGCTGGCTATCGTGTGGCTGGTCGGGATCATCGGCGTGTTGACGATTCCACGGGAATTTCACGCCGCGACGGCCGTCAGCGTCGTGCTCTCGGCGTCTGGATTGGTCGTCTATTTCGCGTGGATACGCGGCCGGATTTTGCGCGGCGAGGCGGGCATCGAAACGCTTGATATTGCGAAGGCTGTCGACACCGAGACGCTTGATTCTGCGAATGATTGAACGGGTATGCGAGACGCACTCTAAGACAAGACTTCAGAAAATCCGTTGCTTATCTCAGAAATTTTAGAAGTTTACCCCAAGGTCCTACCTGACTTCAAAATTTGGGATGATTGCACTCGTTAGGATTGGGAATTGAATGCAAAATAGTATCGAGGGGATGGAATCCAGGTTGAAAGCAGCGGGTTTCTTATGATTGGTGCGGGTGTAGGAATCTTGCCTGGACCGATTGAAGCGATTCGACAACTGGCACACCGCATTTTTGCAAGCGTTGGCGGGAGTGGTGCCCGTGGCATAATAAAATGCAATCAATTCCCAGGGCTTGAGCCACTTCGTGATCGTGCATGGTGTCTCCGATCAATACGATATTTCCCGGCTCCGTCTCCAGTGCGGCCAGGCATTCGCGGCCTCTTTCGATTTTTCCCTCCCCCATCAATTTACCGGGCCCAAAGAGCTGTGTAAAAAACCCTGAGAGCCCGTAGAATTCCACGATTTCCTCCAGGGTATGCTGGGGGTAGGCGGAAAGAATCGATTGCTCGAAACCGGCCTGCTGGAAATTTGCCAGCGCCTCGCGCGTGTGGGGATGTAATTGGCACTCCGTGCGTCGCTTTTCGTAGGCGTTGGAAAATTCCAGGTTGATTTGAGGAAAATCCTCCTGGTCAAAATCGATGCCGAGGCGTCGATAATAAACATCGATGGGAAAATCGAAAAGGGCGTGGTGCGTATCGATGTCGATGGTAGGCAGTCGGCGGGCCCGCAGCATAAGATTGGTGATTTCGACGCATAAACTGAGATCGTCCATCAAGGTGCCGTTCCAATCCCATAGGATGTGGGAATAGGTGGGCTTGCTGCCATTTGAGAATTCAGGCCTCATTTAATTAAAATTCATTTTAACGATAAATTATGCTCCAATTATTAAACCACGGATTACACAGATGAACACGGATAAATTTCGTTTTCTATCTACGCTCGTCTGTGTAATTTGTGGGTGAAAGCTGAATAATTGAATAAGTGAACATTTTTACACCTTTTTTGCTTGATGTAAATATTTTTTTCTTTAAATTGGGCAAATAATTTGCAAACGCTCCCGTCTTTTAACTCTATTTAATTAACTACCAATAATAAACACTGCACCCGGGATTATTTATGGCCAGACAAGTCGTCAACAAAACCAAAACTTCCGAAAACGCGTCCAATAAAACGCTCGAATTAGCCGTCTCGGCGATCAACAAACAATTTGGCGAAGGCGCCATTATGCGGCTGGGCGAATCTGCGAAAATGAAAGTGGATGTGCTTTCAACCGGGTCCGTGGCCATCGATCTGGCGGTGGGTGTTGGCGGGCTACCTCGCGGACGCACCTGCGAAATTTTCGGTCCTGAGTCCTCCGGCAAGACTACCATGTGCCTGAGCCTAATCGCCGAAACTCAGAAAAATGGCGGTACTGCGGTTTTTATCGATGTGGAGCATGCCCTCGACCCTCGTTATGCCAAGGTGGTGGGCGTAGACCTGGAAAACCTCATGATTTCCCAGCCGGACAATGGCGAGGACGCCCTCAATATTGCGGAATCGCTCATCCGCTCCGGGGCCATCGATGTGGTCGTGATCGATTCGGTGGCCGCTCTCATATCGAAGCAGGAGCTGTCCGGCCAGATGGGAGATGCCACAGTGGGATCCCAGGCCAGGTTGATGAGCCAGGCCATGAGGCGGCTGACCGCGGCCATAAACAAAACAAGATGCGTTTGTCTATTCACCAACCAGATTCGGGAAAAAATCGGAGTCATGTTCGGCAATCCAGAGACTCAACCCGGTGGGCGTGCGCTCAAGTTTTTCTCCTCCGTGCGCCTGGATATCCGGCGCATCGGCGCCATTAAGGACACCTCCGGCAAGGTGATTGGTAATCGCACTCGGCTAAAAGTAGTCAAAAACAAGGTTGCCCCGCCCTTTACCCAATGCGAATTCGACATCATGTATAATGAGGGCATATCCAAAACCGGTTCCATCCTGGATCTGGGTGTGGAGCATAAAATCCTGGAAAAGAAAGGTTCCTGGATTTCCTATAAGGGCAGTTTGGTCGGCCAGGGGCGGGAAGCATGCAAGGCTTATCTATCGGAAAACCCCGATATCATGGAGGAATTGACCAAGGCGATTTTTGAGAAGGTAAGTGTGCACGGCGGAAGTGTTCTAGCCGAAAGCAATGCAGTGAATTAGCCTCCCCGTCCGCAGACGAAGTCCAAAACACTGCCTGCCTGCCCACGGGTCGGGTCTGCTCTTAGACTGTGATAATGAATCAACCGGCCAATTAAGGGCCTGTGTTAAAGGCCATTGTATGGTGTCAAGGTTGGCCGAAACTCGTCTCTCAACCTTATACTTTAAAAGGAAAGCTTGAAATCGGGAGCTTGTCTCCTTTCCTAAAGGCATTATTTTTACTCATTCTTAAAGAATCTTTAACGAGATAAAAACATGCCATTCGGTGAATCCATAGTTGCCTTGTCCACACCTGCCGGTGAGTCCGCCATAGCCGTGGTCAGAGTCAGCGGGCACTTATGTCACCGATTGGTAACAAAAGTTTTCAGAAACTCTTCTCCTTGTCCGAGAAAGGCCGTCTTGGCGGAATATATCGATTTAGGCGGAAAGTCCGTCGATCAGGTCGTCTATATTTTTTTTGCTGAAAATGCCTCCTATACGGGCGAAGAGATGCTGGAGATCAACTGCCATGGCAATCCCTACATCATCCAGAATATTATGGAAGATCTGCTCGCACGAGGCTGCCGAATGGCCGAGCCGGGAGAATTTACAAAGATTGCGTTCCTCAACGGGCGAATGGATTTAAGCCAAGCGGAAGCGGTATTGGACCTCATCCATGCGCGTAGCGAAAAAGCGCTCGAGGTGGCCAGAAAGCAGCTTGAAGGATCGGTTGGAAAAAAAGTTAACCAATTGATAGACAAATTATTAGGGATAATCGCAGCTCTCGAAGCCTACATCGATTTTCCTGAGGAAGACCTTCCCCCGGAGGACGCTTCGGGGCCTTTGCAGGATGTGGTTTTGTTGATGATTGAAATGGAGCGGCTAATAAGCACAAGCCATTACAGCACAATACTCCATGAGGGAGTCAAAACCGTCATCGCGGGAGCTCCTAACGCCGGTAAGAGTAGCCTGCTTAACGCCATGACCGGCGAGGACCGGGTCATAGTCAGCCGGGAACCAGGAACAACGCGGGACTTTGTTGAAGAACCGATTATGCTGGGGTCTTATATCATTCGCCTCATCGACACTGCCGGATTCCAGGAACCCGGGTCGGAAATCGAGCGGATGGGGATCGACAAAGCGATGGAGCAATTGGATCGGGCGGATTTTGTTCTCGTGACGCTCGACGGTGCCCTACCCTGCCCTATCCATTTGCGGAATTTGCAGGATAAGTTGAAACCCGGTAGGGCACTTATTGTCGAAAACAAGATCGATTTGCCGAACCGGCTCGATCACCGGCAGTCCTTTCCGGAAATACCGCATTGCGAAGTATCCGCAGTAAACGGTGACGGAATTGATGAATTGAAAAAAGTTTTACTGAAAACATTGGAAGCTAACCTCGATGTTCCCGGCGAGGACAGAATCGTGGTCAGCGCCCGCCATGCAGGAGCGTTGAAAAATGCCCGGAACGGACTCTGTGATGCATTGAAAAAATTACGCAATGTAGAAGCTATTGAATTGGTAGCCAGTGACTTAAGATCTTCATTGCACTTTCTTGGAGAGATCACGGGAAAAATCGATAATGAGCGCATGCTGGATAAGTTGTTCAATCAGTTTTGTATCGGAAAATGAGCCACGGAGCACAATTTAAATATGATGTTTTAGTTTGCGGGGCCGGGCACGCCGGTTGCGAGGCGGCATTGATTTCGGCCCGTATGGGAGCTGAAACACTGCTTTTAACCGGGAATATTGATACGGTCGCGCAGATGAGCTGTAATCCAGCCATCGGTGGTCAGGCCAAGGGGCACATGGTGCGGGAGATCGATGCCTTGGGAGGAGCGATGGCCGTAAATACCGACACCACGGCAATTCAATACCGATTGCTCAACGCCTCAAAAGGACCGGCAGTGCAGGCACCGCGCGCGCAATGTGATAAAAAGGCCTATCAATATCGTATGAAACACAACCTTGAATTGCAGCCCAAGCTGCATCTATTTCAGGCTTTGGTTACGGGACTGGTTGTAAAAGGCAATGGTGTTAAAGGAGT
>JAJFLT010000031.1 GCA_021772555.1 Opitutales bacterium
GGGGGCCTCCGTTGAAATAGGAAACCGGATCGTAGCCACTGAGGGCAACGGAGCCGTCCTGTAAATTGTAATGGTCAAGCCTCTGGGACAGGCTTTCTTTGGCGGTTACATTTTCCGCCTGCGCAAGAAGGTTTCCTGGCCGGCTGGCGAGGATGAGGGCGAGTGTGCCCATGTTAATAATCAAACGGTAATAGAATTTGGATGGTTTCATAATTTTAAGAGGACCTTTGAAAGGCGTTTATTTCTTTAGTCGCAAAATATCCCGAGAGCTTGCAGCGGGTTTTCAATTATGCCCGATTTTTTTGGAGGAGGACAGGTTTTAATGATGCTGGAAAAGAGGAGGCAGGTTTCAGTGTTCAGGTGTCAGGACTCGACAGTCGGTGGTCCTGACTGTATCGAAATTTACTGATACCTGATACCTGATACCCGAAATCTGTTTCGAGACCCTTGACAGCCGCCTGTGAGATTCCTAGAAAACAGAGGATTCCTTTTTCGGCTGGATCATGGAATGGGTCGATAGGGTGTACTGTGCAAAATTTTTTTGATATATGAGTATGGAATCCCCAGAAGCGGAAAAACCGGATCCGGTTCAATGGGTGGATGAGTACGGAGATCCGCTCTATCGCTTTGCCTACTATCGGGTTAATAATGCGGCTTTGGCGGAGGACCTTGTGCAGGACACTTTCCTTGCCGCGCTCAAATCTCTGGACCGGTTCAAAGGCAAGGCTTCGGTCAAAACCTGGCTCACGGGTATCCTCAAAAACAAAATCATCGATCATTATCGAAAAAATTCCAGGGTCACGAATTTCAGTGAACTATCTTCTTTTTACGAAGATGAATCGGGAAAAAATTTTCAGGAGGACGGCCATTGGCGACCCGACGCGTCCAGCAATCCCTCTGAATGGAACCCGGAGCAGGTGACAAACATGGATCGCAAAGAATTTCGCGAGCAGTTCCGAGTTTGCTCCGACCAATTGCCGGAAAAAATCCGTCAGGTGTTTCTCATGCGTGAGGTGGACGGTTATTCCAGCCCCGAAATCTGCGATGTTATGGGGATAACCAAACAGAATCTCTGGACCATTCTACACCGCGCCCGCATGGCCCTGCGCCAATGTCTGGAAATCCATTGGTTTGCCCCCGGAAAATGACGTCGTCCGGAGGAGAAAAGTGTCCTTTGATTTTCAACCGGTCCTGAAGGGCGAAATCGTCGAACTCAGGCCGCTGCGCGCCGAAGATTATGACGGCATCTACGCCGTCGCTGCCGATCCACTTATCTGGGAACAACACCCGGTTAAGAATCGCCATGAAGAGGAGAACTTCAAGGCATTCTTTCGCGACGCTTTGGACTCCGGCGGCACCCTGATTGCCGTCGATGCTGTAACGCAACGAGTGATCGGGTCATCGCGCTTCCATGACTATGACAAGAATAGAAGTGAGGTAGAGATCGGCTGGACATTCCTGGCCAGGTCCCATTGGGGCGGCAGCTATAACGGAGAGTTGAAGGTGCTCATGTTGCGGCATGCCTTCCGATTTGTGAGCTGCGTTGTCTTTCTGGTCGACCCGAAGAACGTTCGTTCACAGCGAGCCGTTGAGAAAATCGGCGGCGTTCGAGCGGGGTTTAGGCTCAAAACCGGGATAAGGTGTTATGTCTACCGAATCACCTCGAAGAATTTCCCACGGTCAAAGGAGCAGCATTGAACCGCCTGAAACCAACAAAAAGTGCAAAACTTGATTTTTCCGGTTTCAAGGCCGGGCTCGACTCGTAAACTCTTGATAATAAGGCTTTGGGAACTCTATTTCTCCAAGCCCCAAATCCCATTGCGAACATCTTTATTCGTCTTTGAGCAGGGACTTGAGGCGATCTTTGCCTTCTTGCGGTAAGGATATTTCGACTTCCTCGGCTAAAACGTCTCCTTGGTCTTCGACTGCCTGGTGAATGGTCTGCAGGTGGCTTTCGTAACGCCGGCACCAGGTGCAGACTTTGTTGTGGAGGGAAATCAATAGCTTTTCGCGCAGGGAAAGCTTGCGCTCCAGCGCTTCGGAAGACAAGCGCGTCAACTCTTGGCAGCTTGGTGTCAACCAGGCAATTATTTTCATATGCAACCCCATTAATATCTGGATATTAATTTTTAGACTCTCGGAATAAGATTTCCTTACAACAGAAATTTACAATTATTCTCTGCATCGCCATTTTCGAATTTTAGATGGGTTTTACAATTGCATTGAAAATAAGTTTGTCCTGCCGCATCAACGATTCCTCATGCTGACGTTACTGGAAGCGCTCAATAAGACGACACTATATTTCGAGGGCAAGGGTGTGGAGAATTCCCGCCTCAATGCCGAGTTGCTTTTTGCCCATGTCTTACAATGCCGGCGCCTCGATCTTTACCTGCAATTTGAATTGCCCATGAGCGAGGAAACACTGGCTTCATTGAGACCGCTGGTGAAGCGCCGGTCCCGGCGGGAGCCCTGGCAGTACATTGTCGGCCATACCGATTTTTTCAACGGCAGCCTGAAAGTCGATAACCGCGCTTTGATACCGCGACCGGAGACCGAGGAGTTGATTGAGTTGGTGACCGAAAGGCTCTCCAATCCCCCTCCAAGGATTCTCGATTTGGGTACGGGGAGCGGGGCCATTGCCATAGCGCTGGCCAGGCATTTTGGCGATACCCATGTTTTAGCGGTGGATGGCAGCCGCAGTGCGCTGGAGTTGGCCGGGGAAAATATTTGCTCGGCTGGCCTGGCCGGGAGTGTGGCGACCTGCCGCTCCGATTGGTTCGAAAAAGTGGATGGGCTTTTTGACCTCATAATATCGAATCCTCCCTACCTCAGCGCAAATGAGTGGGAGAGCGCTCAACCGGAGGTCAGGGAGCACGAACCCCGCCAAGCCCTGGTGGCCGAAAATTCGGGTCTGGCTTGTCTAAACCAAATTGTTGATGAGGCGGGGAGCTACTTGTCGCCTGCCGGTTTGGTGGCTTTAGAAACCGGTCCTGATCAGCATGAGGCTCTCATGGCAAGAGCGGTCAGGGGTGGTTATGAAAAAACCGAATCGATAAAGGACCTGAGTGGGCGCAATCGGTTTATTTTGCTCTGGAGTGGCCAGGATTGATGCCAGAAGACAAGAGTTTCTGGTTTCAGTGCTCAGGTGTCAGATTCGTCTCCCATCCTGAAACCTGACACCTGAGCACTGAAATCACTCACCATTCACTCCACTCCCACCCTGTCGGTTTCGTTGGGATTGAGAATGGCAATGGTGCCGGTGTTAATCGATTCCTGTTGTTTGACCACCCAATCTGCCAGGATGCGGATACTTTCCCTCAGCGGGATGTCCAGAGAGGGTTTTTCCAGCAACAATTCCGGGTCCAGGTGAACCAGTTTTGTAAAAAACCCCGGGAGGGCTTGCTCGATCGTATCTTCATCGAGTTCATCTCCCAAATAATCGGCAAATGCGCGTTCGACATTAAATTCATCGCTCGTTTCGGCGTTTTTCAAATAACTCAGCAATTCGGTCACTTTGGGTTCGGAAATGGAGATGCCGGTAATTTGCGATAACTCGTCGGCGATTTCTTCGCTGTGTTTGAGCGATTTTTCGTAATTGATCGATTCGACCCAGATTTCTTTGATGGGGCCGTCTTCCTCCGATTGGAAGTAAAAGACTTTTTGATAATAGGCGTTGGTTTTATTTTTACCGTTGGGAAGCAGGGAGTTGCGCAGTTTTAACTGATGCTGGTCCTCCTTTTCCCGGCTGATATCCAGAACGACCTCCTGCCACTTGAAATAATCGCGACTGAGGGTTTCCTGGTGATCCTCCATCTCCTCCTTGAATTCATTGTCGAGGTTGCGCTGGGTTTGGCGGATATCAAGATTGAGGGAGAACTCTTCTTGTTCCTGTTTTTCCTGAATCCATTTTATTTGGCGCCTTAAATAGGAAAATTCCTCCAACGTATCCTGTCTCGTTGCACTGGCGTTCTGAAGGAAAGAAACGGTGCTTTTTTCGATCGGTTTTCCATTGGGTCCGACGGTATCCTCGGGGTTCCAGCGCAGCGGCTCGATGGCGTCCCAGACCAGGGCGTTGGGCAGGTCGGATTCGCCCATCATGGGCAGGACTTCATTGACGGAGGGCAGGACGATGTCCGAAACGACGCCTTTATTCTGTGTGGAATCTCCGTTCGGCAAGTAGAATTTTTGAATGGTGATTTTGGTGGCGCCCAGTTTTTTCTCTTTTGGCTTGTTAAAGATGGCCAGGCCGGATTTGCGGTCGAGTTCAAATATTTGCTGTACGGTGCCTTTGCCGTGGGTGGAGGAATCGCCGACAATCAGCGCCCGGTGATGGTTCTGAAGCGCGCCCGCCACGATTTCACTGGCCGAAGCGCTGCGCCGGGAAACCAGGACGACCATGGGGCCTTCGTAGACAACCTTTGGATCGGTGTCCCAGTCCTCGCGGATTTGCCCTGTGGTATCCTTGACCTGAACGACCGGACCCTTGGGAATGAATAACCCGGTCAGCTTGATGGCTTCGCTGAGGAGCCCCCCGCCATTTCTGCGCAGATCCAACACGAGCCCTTCGATGCCCTGATTTTTCAGTTTTCCGATCAGTTCCTCGACATCGGAGGTGGTGCTTGATTCGACTTCATCACCGACGGTCGATCCGTAAAATGATGGTAGATCGATAACTCCCACGGCTATCGTTCTACGCTCTCCCAATGGGAACTCGTAAATGGCCGCGCTGGCCAGGTTTTCGGTCAGTTTTATTTCCTCCCGCACGAGGGTGATTTCTTTGCGTTCGGATGGATCGGTGGCATTGGCAGGGATGATGGTCAGGTGCACTTTGGTGCCTTCGGGGCCTCGGATGTTTTCGACGATTTTGCGCAGTTTCATGTCGATGACATCGATCGGTTTCCCGCCATCCTGGCGCACTTCTACGATTTTATCGCCGGGGTGAAACCGGTTACTCAATTCGGCCGGGCCGCCGGGCAGCAATTGCTGGATGACGCAGTAGCCATCCTCATCGCGCAGGAGTGCCCCGATACCGACCAGTGAATTGCGCATGGAGATATTGAAGTCGTCCCATGTATCGGGCGAGTAAAAGGTGGAGTGGGGATCGTACATCTGGGCAAAGGAAGTGAGGAAAATTTCCTGAACATCCCGCGGTTCTAGGCCTTCGATGTAGCGCAGTGTGCGCCGGTACCTGCGTTCCACTTTTTCCTTCGCCCTTTCCTCATCTTCTCCATTCAGAATTTCCTGCAGAATGTCGAACGTGACTCGTTTTTCCCACAGTTCGTTGGCCTCATCCGAATCCTCGGGCCATTCGGCCTCCGAGCGATCAGGGCTGAACGTATTGTCGGTCGAAAAATCAAATTCGCCTTCCAATCTCTGGAAAACCCATTGCAGGCGGGCGATTGTGTTTTGACGGTAAATTTGAAATACCTGAAAGGCTGGATAGAGCCACTTGCCCTGGCGGAAATAGCTGTCAATGAGGGTATTGCCAAAGCGTCCCAGGATTTCTTCCCTGTCTCTTTGCCGGAAGAAGAGCCGGTTATAATCCAGCTCTCCCATGTAGGAAACCAGCATGTCCTCCTGGTCGATCCTGGTGATCGGTTCTTTTTTGTAATGATACCATTGCAGGTAGTTGATGGCTTTTTCCGTCTCCTGCCGCATTTGCTCGAGATCGCCCCGGTTGACGACGAATTCCTTGGCGGTTACCTCGACACCCGCCCCGGCCATGGCCACAAGGATGGTTAAACACAGGTGCTGGATCTTTCCATGAAAGACCGCCAGGGCGGTTGCTCTTTCAGTCAATTGGGTGAATTTCCTCATACTCTGGCGCTCTTGTTCCGGTGAAAGTTAAAAGTCGGACTGCAAATTGAAATATTTCAATAAAATTAATTAAACTGGGGTATAAAAACGGAGCGCTAGTTTGTCGTAATTATTTCATCAATAAGATTTTTAACAATCTTTTTGTTTTCCATCATGCCCCTTTGATGCCGGGCCCAGAACGCTTCGCGGTTTTCGCAACCCATCCATTTTGCCAAGGCGTCCTGGCTTTCAATCTTTTTGTCAATGGTGTCTACAGCTTTATTGGTGTCCCTTCTCAGGTGGAGTTCCACCGTTCTCAGGTATTCATAATTTTTTTGCAGAAGGAGGTTTTGACCAGATTCCTGCAGGCCTAGTTCCGGTAATTTTTTAAGTGTTTGACGGGTGTTGGCTTGAATGAGCTGTGGGAAATCCGCGCCATGCTTCAAAACCGCCATTTGAGAGGCAAACTCGATCCCTATGAGGCCGCCGGGCGCTTTCTTATAAGCCCGCTGTGGGTTGTCACGTGGGATCTTAGTTTTTTCGAGGCGGTCTTTCATTTTCAGGATTTCGTTCCATTCCTTTTTGGTCAGGTGTATTGAATAAAGAAGGTTGTTGCGAAGTTCGACAAACTCACGAGCCAATTGTTCACTGCCGGCGATAAACCTGGATCGGGTGAGCAATTGTTTTTCCCAGGTCTGGGCCGATTTTTGATGGTATTTGCCGAAAGCCTTCAAGGTAGTCAGGAGGGGACCGTCCCGCCCGTGGGGACGCAGTCGAAGGTCGATGTCGAAAATCGGCCCCAGCGGGTGGCGGTGGCCTAAAATAGTAAGTAAGCGCTGCGCCGTTTTGATGGCGGTCTCATCGTTTTTTTCATCGGCTAGAATGAGCAGGTCGAGGTCTGAACCCAAGGTCATCTCTCGTGCGCCGAATTTTCCCAACCCGATGATGGCGAGGCGCTCTTGCGGATCGACCAATTTGAGGGTGAATTGAAGAGCGGCGTCGGCCAGTTGAGTGAGCCGTTGCTCCAATTCCTCGACGCTGCAATCGCCCATCAATTGCGAGATGGAAAGACGCACCTGTTCGGCTTTAACGTAGAGCCAGAGCCATCGGGGAAACTCGGTGCCGCCGGGAAGCTCTCCCAATTCCTTCCCCAGACGGGCCGGAGATTTGTGCCCGCGGTTCTGGATAACGAGGACTTCCTCCATTATTTCGGGGTGCTGGCAGAGCAATTGCGTGGTGAATTGACTGCGGTCGAGGAGCAGACAAAGGGAATGGAAAAAACGAGGATTGTCGGCGCAGGTTTTGAAAAAAAACTTTCGTGCCGTGTAGCTTTCGGCGAACCGCGACACTCTTTCCAGAGAAAGCAAGGGTCGGGCCAGTTGCGGAAGCACGACTTCGAATTGGCGGGCCAGGTTCAAAAATAATTGCGCCTGTTCCCGCGTCACCGCGTAATTTGGACTGCCCAGAGCAAATGTCCGCAAGCGGATTTCGGCTTCTTTTTCCGGGACTTGGCCGAACCAGCGGAGGAGCGATTGTTGAATTTGAGCAGAGGCGGCGTTTCCAGATAAAAATACCGTCCAATCCTGCAATTCGTTTTCGCGGTCGTCTCCCTGGATGAGACCGCTGTAGATGGTCCGCACTTTTTCTCTCAACGGCTGTATGTGCTCGGCAAATTCCGCATAGCCGGAGAAACCCAGCGATCCCGACAGCGCTTCCAATGCGGGTTCTTCGGTCGGCAATGTGTGCGTTTGCATTTCCTCTCTCATTTGCAGGCGGTGTTCCACCGTTCGCAGGAAAATATACGCGCCGGTCAGAAAGGAGGCATCACCGCTGTCGAGCAGGTCGTAGCGGTCGAGCAACTGGATCGTTTCCAGTGTGCTTTCCACTTGCAAAAAGGGATATTTACCCGCGTGCAGTAATTGCAGGGCTTGCACAAAAAACTCGATTTCCCTGATGCCGCCGTAGCCGCTTTTGAGGTCGTTTTCCAACTGGTTTTTCCCCGCCAGTTCCTTCTCCGTTTTGATCTTTACCCCGGCCACATCGGAAAGCATTTCCTCCGGCGGATGCCTCGGGTAGCGAAAAGGATTCACACTCTCAAAAAACTCTTCCCCAAGGCTCAATTTTCCCGCTACCGGCCGTGCCCGCAGCAAGGCCAGGCGTTCCCAGGTTTGTCCCCTCGCATAATAATAATGTTCCATGGCCGGGAGGGACCTCACTATGGGGCCGGTGGAACCCTCCGGTCGCAGCCTCAAATCGATGTTGTAAAGAAAACCCGAATCGCTGCGTTTTTGCAAAGTCCCGGTCATGGTTTGAAACATTTTGGTAAAAAAATATTCGTTGCTTACGGTGGTGGATTTACCGTCTTTTCGGCAGTGTCCTTCACCATCGAACAAGTAGATCAGGTCGAGGTCGGAACAAAAATTCAGTTCTTTGCCACCGAGTTTACCGAGACCCAGTATACAGTAACTGGCCGGTTGGTCGAGGGCCTCATCCCAAGGCTTTCCGAGGCGTTTCTCCCATTCGGCATGGGTTTGGGCGGCAATTAATTGCAGGCAAAATTCCCCCAACAAGGTGAGTTCTTGCATGGAATCTTCCACCGCTGACAATCGATTGATCTCCCGATAGGCGATTCTCATGGACATCTGTCGGCGAAACTTTTGCAGATTGCCGAGGAAACTGCTCCCCGCAGGCGATTTATCGGCGTAGTCCTCTTCCCACGTATTCTTGAATGCGCTGTAGCGAAAAGTTTCGTCCCGGTTGGCGGGAGCTTCCAGCCAGATCGCGCTTTGCGGAAACTGAATCAGGAAATTTTTATAGACAGGACAGTATACGGCCAGTCTTTCCAGTCGGTCTTGTGTCGATTGTTGACGGAGAGCCTCTGGCGGGCTCGTCTGGTCATTTCGCAATTTTTCAATCAGCTCTTCTACGAAAGCCATTGTCCGGTATAGCTCTTTTTGGCCATTAGAAAACGGTGCCCCAACATTGAATGCACTCTTATAACGACCCCGGAGCCTCCGGCAATGTATTTAATTCATTGTCGCGCGGAAGGGGATCGCCCCTCATGGGATTATGTGTAGCCGGGCGGGCGGTTGATGCTTTGACGATCAGGAATCAGTCATCCTGAATGGTCTTGAGAAGGTCCTCAGGCGATAGAGTAACAGAGTATTCTCCGGCCGGTTTTTCTTTTGGTGCGGCTTCAGAAATTTCCCCGGCGCTCTCGTCCGCTTCCTGCAGGACGCTTTGCAGGAAATCTTCCGAAACCGCATCCGAAGCTTGGCTGGAATCGGAAAGATCGAGAATTTTGGCAATTTCCTCGTCTGTCGGCTCGTCGGATTCATCGTCATCGACCGGCGCCTCGACAGCTGATCCAATTCCAAACAGGCTTTTGAAGTTTTGGTAGGATTTGTAGGCCTCTATTGCCAGATTGCCGGTCCCGTTTAAAAGGAAAAACAAGCTTTCCTCCTTTTCCTCCAAAAAGTTTTCCATTAGGCCTTTCAGAACTGATTTATTTCCACGATCCGATACTTCGTAAATCTCGATTTTAGCCAGTATTTCTTCGTCCTTCTTATCATAAATGCAGATTTTGGCTTTTGCCTTATTTTTTTGAAAATTCAAAAACCGCTTGATAACAGCGCCGGACAAACGTGGAAATTCATCATTGGTCAAGTCCTGCAACAGGCATTCTTCAAATTTTTCAATAAAATGCAGCGGGGACACTTTTACATTTGCCAAACTCATGTCCCTTAGGATTTCGGAAGATTTCCGCGGTTTTTAAGTCTTACAAATTTCCCGGCGGATAAATTTTGCTGAAATCCGCGGGATTTTGTCGTTCCAGTGGCCTGACGGGTTGCCTGTGATCGGACCTTTAAGAGGGTGCCTAAAAGAC
>JAJFLT010000301.1 GCA_021772555.1 Opitutales bacterium
AACCACAAACTGTAAGTGGGGAGCAACTTTTTGTTGTTGGTCAACTCGATGCGCACCGGTGTCACCTCCCCGGCCCGAAAATGGGGCTCCAGGACAAGTCGCCATCGGGTTCCCTTAAAATTCATCCAGGAGAGAATGCCGCTCAGGAGCAAGCTGCTCAGAAGCAGGGATAGGGTCATAAAAAGTATGTTGCTGGAAGTATTATAGGCGGCCAAACCAATACCAAGAGCCAGCAGGATAAGCAGCCAACCGGCCAAGGTGGGAAGGGATTTATGCCCTTGCGGCGGCACCACCAACTGCTTCAGCAAACGGAAAAAATTCCGGGCCTTCGATTGACGCGTGAAAAATCCCGGATCCGCCCACTCGACGGGTGCTGAATTGCCTCGAGCTACCGCCCTCGCCTTCATCGATAAGCTCCTGGTCTTGCAGTCAAAAGTTGGGACTGATCAGTTGTTACAAAAAAATTCCAACTCGGCGGCGTCAAACGGGGATGGCCACCGAATCGATGATTTTGCGGAGAATTCCATTCACGATCTCCCGTTCTTCGAGTTTGTCGGATGTTTGCCGACGGAGGCCCAACCGATGGGAAAACACGGGCAAGATGACTTTGGCAATATCTTCCGGAATAACAAAGTTGCGCCCTTCGGCCAGAGCCGCGGCCTGCGCTGCCAGTTTCAGAGACAGGCTTCCCCGGGTGCTGACACCCGCCCGGAACTCGTTTTCCTGACGAGTGGCGGTTACGATCTTGAGTATGTAATGGAGCAGACTTTCTTCCACATAGACCTGGGAAACAAATTGCTGCATCTCCTGGATTTCTTTTCTCGTGATGACCGGCTCCAGGCGGATGCTGTCGTAACGCAGGGTGCTGTTTTGGAGAACCACCAGTTCCTTGTCGTATTCCGGGTAACCCATTTGCATGCGGATCAAGAACCGATCCATCTGGCTTTCCGGGAGCGGAAAGGTGCCCTCGAAATCCACCGGGTTCTGCGTCGCGAAAACCATGAAGGGCAAGGCCACTGCATAAGTCTGGCCATCCACCGAAACCTTGCTCCGGTCCATCACTTCGAGTAGAGCCGATTGGGTCTTGGGCGTGGTCCGGTTGATCTCGTCGGCCAGAAGAATGTTGGAAAAGATGGGCCCCCGCTTGAAGACGAATTCCTTCACCTGCTCATCATAGACGGATACTCCAATGACATCGCTGGGCAGTAAGTCGCTGGTGAACTGCACACGGGAAAAGGAGCAATCGATCGAACGGGCCAGGCAGTAAGCCATGGTGGTCTTGCCCAGCCCAGGCAAATCCTCGATCAGCAAATGACCGGAGGCCAGCAGACAGATTATCACCTGATCGATGACATCGTCCTTACCCTTGATGACCTGGCCGATATTGCTTTTGAGCAAATCGACGGTATTCTTGATTTTGGGGGCGGGAATCGGCTTTACGCTTTCACTCATACTCATAAAACAGCTGAATAGTCTTTAACTTTAACGTCAGAAAATAATACAATGGCGAAGTCTGAACTCTCACTTCACTCAACTCGAAAAGACAATATTTTTGCATAAAATCAAACAAACGTCAATCGCCGGTTGCAAACCATGGTAGACTCGTTCGATTGTCTGCTTGTTCCCGACAACTTCCATAATATAGGTCTCTATCCAACTTCATTGTTTTTTTAACCATTCATACACATGGACGCACTTTTTCATGCCGTTTCCGGGTGGCGCTGGCCCATTGCCGTATCCATGCTTTTTCTTCTTCTGGTTTGGGAAAGCGCTTCGCCCTACTTCCTCTTTTTCCTGAAGAAGGGAAAGGAGAGAGTCCGGCACGGTGGGCGGAACGTATTTCTCGGCCTTTTCAACGGCTTGGTGGTGGCGGCGGTCTTTGTTGGTCTCTGGGCCAAAATGACCGATTGGACTACCGCCCACGGCTACGGTTTACTGAACCTGGCCGGATTGCCGCTCTGGTTGCATTTTGCGGGAGCCATTCTGCTGCTCGATTTCTGGACTTATTGGTGGCATCGATTCAACCACACTTTGCCTTTTCTGTGGAGATTTCACAAAGTCCATCACTCCGACCCTTTTATGGATGTGACCACGGCCAATCGTTTTCATCTGGGTGAAATTGTTCTCTCCTCCCTCCTGCGGATACCAGTTTTATTTCTCGTCGGGGCCACGTTGGGCGAATTGGCTGTCTATGAAACTCTCCTCTTTGCCAACACCCAGATTCATCATGCCAACATCGGATTGTCCGCCCGAGCCGATAAGATTTTGCGAATTTTTGTAGCCAGCCCGGATATGCACAAAGTTCACCATTCCCGTTGGCTGTCCGAAACCAACTCCAACTATACCTCGCTCTTTTCGGCCTGGGACCGCATCTTCAGGTCCTTCAAATTACGGGCGAATCCACACGAAATCAGCTTCGGGCTCGACGATACTGACGAACCGGACCAACAAACCATCTCCGGCCTTTTTCGTATGCCGACTGGAAAAAACAACCCGCCCAAATCAACCTGAACACCCAATTTACACGCATAAAACGACGATAAAATATTGTTTTCAACTTGCCGTCGTTCGCTTATACAAAGCAGGAAATCATCTCTCACGGCCGACCCCTACTCTGTCCAATTCCCCGGGTCCGGCTTCGAAAAGTTACCTCCAATGCAACCCTCGATAGAAAACCCGTCGAAGAGCTTCGATCATTATTCAACGCTCTTCGAGTACTCTCCGATCTCGATTTGGGAAGAAGATTTCTCCGATGTCAAAAAGTATATCGACGGCTTGGGTGAAAAAGGCGTGACCGATTTTCGTGCCTATTTTGAAGAAAATATGGAAGCGGTTCGCCATTGCGTCAATCTGATTAAGGTCATCGATGTGAATCAAACAACCTTGAGGCTTTTCAAAGCCGAGTCCAAGGAAGTGTTCTTCGCCGGTTTGGATCAATTTCTGACAGGACAATCGCTGGAAATGTTGAAGGAAGAATTGATCGCACTTGCGGAAGGAAAAACCTCCATTGAAAGTGAAATCGTTCTCCATGATGTGATGGGAAACGCTGTCCTTTCGGACGTACATATTGCAATAGTTCCCGGTTACGAAGACACATGGTCCAAGGTTTTCGTGTCCGATCTCTCGTTGATCGGGCGAAGGTTGGCGGAAGAAAAGCTACGGGAAAGCGAGAGGCGTTACCGCACGATCTTCGAACACTCCCCGATCCCGATATGGGAAGAAGACTTTTCCGGGGTCAAAAAGTATATCGACAATTTGCGCGAGAATGGTGTGACCGACTTCGAGTCTTATTTTGAGGAGCATCCGGATGCGGTGAGTAAATGCGTCAGTCTGATTAAGATCGTCAATTTTAACCAGTCCGGCCTGAGGTTCTATAAGCTCGAATCTAAAGAGAAATTGTTCCAAAGACTGGATGGCCACCTGACAAAACAATCCATAAAAGTTTTTAAAGAAGAGTTTGCAGCTCTGGCCAATGGCAAGACTCATTTTGAAGGCGATATTTACCATCGGGATTTTTACGGCAGAGAAGTAATGTCACATTTTTATTTAGTTATTGTTCCAGGGTATGAAAGCACGTGGGAAAAAATTTTTATCTCCGAAATTGACATATTAGACCAAAAACGAGCGGAAGCCAAGTTACGGGAAAGCGAGAGGCGTTACCGCACACTCTTCGAACACTCGCCGGTCTCGATATGGGAAGAAGACTTTTCCGGGGTCAAACGGCACATCGACAATTTGCGGGAAAAAGGCGTCTCCGATTTTCGAGCCTATTTTGAGGAAAATCCGAAAGATGTGACTCATTGCGCAAACCTGGTCAAAGTCCTCGATGTTAATCTTGAAACTTTGAAAATTTACGGTGTTAAAACTAAAAAAGAATTTTTTCATGGATTAACACCTTTCCTGACGGAACAATCGCTTGAAGCCATGAAGGAGGAATTCATCGCTCTAGCAGAGGGTAATACGTCTTTTGAAAGTGAACTTATCGTTCAAAATGCGAGTGGAGAAAAGCTCCATACAGAAATCTGTCTAACCGTTGTACCCGGTTCTGAAGATTCATGGGAAAGGATTTATGTTTCAGATATTGACATAACCGAACGCAAACAAGCTGAATTGAAATTGAAGGAAAATGAAGGCCGTTATCGCACGCTTTTCGAGCATTCCCCGATCTCGATTTGGGAGGAGGACTTCTCTGATATCAAAAAGTATATTGATGGATTACGCGAAAAAGGCGTGCCCGATATTTCCGCTTATTTTGACGAGAACCCGGACGCCGTTGCTCATTGCGTAAAGCTGGTGAAAATTGTCGATGTCAACCAGGCGACCTTGACGCTTTACGAGGCCAAGAGCAAGGAAGACCTCTTTGCAGGATTGTCAGCTTTGTTCACGCGGACCTCATGGAATGCTTTCAAAGATGAGCTGCTCGCATTCTGTAGCGGGAGGACAAGTTTCGGGGGTGAAATGGAGGACTTAACCTTGAATGGGAACAGGCTTCGGAGCGAGTATTGTGTTAACCTTGTTCCTGGTTATGAGGATACCTGGTCCAAGGTTTTCCTTTCCGATGTTGATATCACCGAACGATCGGATTCAGAAGAAAAACTGCGGGAGAGTGAATTGCGTTACCGCACATTATTCGAGCATTCCCCGATCTCGATTTGGGTAGAAGATTTCTCTGCCGTAAAGCAATACATCGAGAATCTGCGCAAATCCGGTGTGGTCGATTTCAGGAGCTATTTCAGGGAAAACCCCCAAGCCGTTTCTGATTGTTCTGGTTTGATCAAAGTACTTGATGTCAATCAAATCACCTTGAAACGTTACAAGGCCAAATCCAAAAAGAAATTTTTAGAAGGATTGAATAATTTCCTGACAGAGCAATCGATGGGGGTAATGGTGGAAGAATTTGCCACCTTGGCCGAAGGTAAAACGAACTTTGAAAGTGAACAGCTCATTAGAGACTTCGATGGCAAATTTTCGTATGTGGAGTTTAGTCTGATCATTGTACCTGGTTATGAGAACACTTGGTCAAGGGTTTATATTTCCGCCATCGACATTTCCAAAAGAAAACGGGCGGAAATAAAACTGAAAAGAAGCGAAGACCGATTCAGGCAGCTATTTCATGAATGCCCCATATCGTTGTGGGTAGAAGACTACACCGCACCCAAAAACCGCCTGGAAGAACTGCGCCGCTCGGGCGTTTCCGATTTAAAAGCCTACTTCGAAAAACACCCGGAGTTTGTCACCGACTGCATTAACCAACTGAATGTTGTAGACGTTAACCGGGCGACCCTCGACCTGAATCGTTATGAATCAAAAGAGACTCTCATCGCCCATTGGGGAGAACTTTACAAACAAATACCCGTTGATCTATTCAAAGAACAGTTGATTGCCCTGGATCAAGGTAATTCTACCTTTCAATCGGAAGTGGAGTGGGAAAATCTGGTCGGTGAAAAAATGCACTCGATCATAAAACTGACATTTTTTATAGATTCCGAAAAATCGGGGAGTCACGTTTTGTTTTCTAACGTGGACATTACCGATTATAAGCGAGCGGAATGGGCCTTGAGAAACGCCGAACAGCGGCTTCGCCTTCTCTCGCAACGCCTCCTTCAGGTACAAGAGGAGGAACGCCACCACATGGCGCGGGAACTGCACGATGAAATCGGCCAGACGCTAACCGCCATTAAAATTAATTTACAGGCATTGCAGCATAATGACAACCCGAATGTTTTTGCGCAAAAAATGGATAAGAGCATCGGTTACCTCGATGGCATGCTCAATCGGGTGCGCAAACTTTCCCTCGATTTGCGCCCACCCATGCTCGACGATCTGGGACTGGTAGCGGCCTTGCGATGGCTGATGAACAAGGAAATTGGAGAGATTGGCCTGAAGTTCAATTTCCAGGCCAACGATCTGGAAGTTGTGCTCGATAGCCAAATCGCAACTGGGTGTTATCGGGTCGCCCAGGAGGCTTTGACCAATATTATTCGGCATGCCAAGGCAAAATCCGTCTATCTGGAACTGTATTCGGAAGCCGAAGAATTACACTTGATCGTGCAAGACGACGGGATCGGTTTCGATGTCGCCAAAAAAACCAAGCAAGCTGAGACAGGTAAAAGTTTTGGCTTAATGGGAATGAAGGAACGTGTCGAAATGCTCGACGGCCGCATCGAATTTAAGTCCTCAATCGATATGGGAACTGTGGTTCACGCCAATTTCCCAATAGCATCCCAACAGGTTGGGCATCCTCTATCCAATGACAAAAATCCGCATACTATTGGCTGACGATCATCGCTTGGTGCGCGCCGGTATTAGAGCGCTTCTGGAGCAAATGAGCGACGTTATAGTGGTTTCGGAAGCCGATGATGGACGCCAAGTCCTCAAACTTCTCAAGAAGCGAGCTGTCGACATCCTCTTAGTTGATATTGCCATGCCGGAATTGAATGGGCTGGACGTGACAGAACGGGCCATTTCGAAGTATCCCGGGATCAAGGTGATCGTTCTATCCATGCACTCCAGCGTGGAGTACGTTTTACGGGCATTTCAGCTCGGGGCCTCCGGATACCTCCTCAAGGATTCAGCTACCAAGGAATTGGATCTGGCTATTCAGGCAGTGTTTCGCGGCGATACTTTTCTCAGCACCGGCATATCCGGGCAAGTAATCAATAATTATCTGAAGCAAACCTCCCACGAACGAGGACCTTGGCAAGACCTTACCTCACGGCAACGAGAAATTTTGCAAATGATCGCAGAAGGCAAAACGACCAAGGAAATTGCTTTTTCGCTAAAAATCTGCGGCAAAACGGTCGATGCGCACCGCAAAAAACTAATGGACCGGCTCGATATTCACGATGTGGCGGGTCTTGTCCGTTACGCCATTCAAAAGGGAATCATTCAGCCGTAATCACCTGGCTTTCTCGTTTTTTGGCCCCCTGAGCTTGCCCGAGGATTCCTTTTCGGAAATACCTTCCACCCTATATAATACGTAAATGTTCGTATTCCTTCGTAAGGCATTTTCTGATGTAAACTAAGGAATTTCCCTATTTCGGAAATTCCATATTTAATGTATAATATCAACTGAGTTGGGACGCAACCTGATTCATTCTACTATTACAGTATAGATGCCCAACCCATTTATCATCAATAAAGCTTTCACGCTCTTACAGCTTCCGGAGATGATAAATGATATTATTTTATCGATTTATTCCGACACCCTGCCTCGTATCCTAAGCTTGCACACCCTATTGGAGAATAGGGTTGTTGGAGGAGGAGGAGGCAGGTCGAATAGTCCGGCTCCAACTGATGAAGTGTTCGCTTCACCAATGGGGACAAACAAAACAACGACACAGCATACCAATCCCGCAACTTGGAGTATGTGGATTAAAACTCCCAGATCCACAGCAAAATGAAAGCGGTCTACCATGAAATCTGTGGCCGTAATGGCCTCAATAAATACTCTGTAATGGTTG
>JAJFLT010000302.1 GCA_021772555.1 Opitutales bacterium
CCCTCAACCCGGACGGCACCCTCAAATGGGAGTTTCTCGCTCCCGATGAGCTGGATTCCTCGCCCGCGCTGGCCACTAATGGGACTATTTATTTTGGATGCTACGACGGCAACCTCTACGCCCTCAATCCGGACGGCTCCCAAAAATGGGCTTTCCAAACCGATACGATAGCCGACCGCGACAACCGCATCCTCTCATCGCCGGCCATTGATGCGGAGGGGAATATATTTTTCGGCTCCGACAATTATTTTTTTTACTCGGTCGATGCGGACGGAAACCTGCGCTGGAAATTTGAAACGGATGGCGAAGTGGACAGTTCTCCAGCCATCGATGTTTTCGGGAACATATATATTGCTTCCCGTGACGGTTACTTTTACGCCCTGGATACGGACGGGGTGGAAACCTGGTCGGCAGGAGTGGGCGAGATTGTTTACAGTTCACCGGCGGTCGATAACGACGGAAATGTTTACTTTGCCTCCTTTATCGGCGACAGCGCCAGCCGATTGTTTTCCTACGCCTTCGATGGCCAATTCCGGTGGCAGTTGACGCTTCCCGGCGTTGTCGATTCCTCCCCCACCCTGAGCGCCAACGGCACAATTTACATTGGAGTCTTCGATGGAAATCTGTTTGCCGTCGAATCCGGCACGGCCCCCGCGCTGGAAACCTGGCCTCAATTTTCCCATGACCGGGAGCACACTGGCCGACAATTGGCCGATAAAACCCTGCCCCCTCTCTGGGCCGATGTGGAATTTCTTTTCGATGACTGGGTGCACTCGGACTGGTTCGGAGATTTCACCGTCAACACGGAAACCTATCCCTGGATTTTTCATGCCGAACACGGTTGGCTCTGGACTGTGGGCCAGACACAATCCTCGATCTGGTTCTGGGACGACAAGCTGGGCTGGTTCTGGACAAGCCGTGAGAGCCTTTACCCATTTCTCTACAAAGCAGATGGCGAAGCCTGGCTATGGTATTTCGTGGGCACGGGTTCCTTCGAAACTTATCGCTGGTTTCACGATTTCAGCCTTAACGAAGTCGTGCCCTACCAGCCCAGCGGATTGATTCTGGAATAAACCGCGGAGGGTGGAATCTTAAGTGGCCCATTCAAACCCGGCCAGTTTTTCCACCTCCTCGATGGTGGTCAGGCCTAGAAGGGCTTTTTTCAGGCCGTCATACCGCAACGGTTTGTAACCGACATTGCGGGCCGCCGCAGTCAAATCCTTAAGTCCGGCATTGTCCGAGATGAGAGATCGAATTTCCTCCGTGACCAGGACGAGTTCGTGAAAAGCGATGCGCCCACGATAGCCGGTGCCCCGGCAATCGTTGCAGCCGCGTCCCCGGTAAAGGGAGACTTCACAATCCTCAGCATCGTGAAAAAACCGTTCCAGCAATCCTACGGAGGGCACATATGACTCTTTGCATTTGTCACAAATACGGGCAGCCAGTCGTTGGGCCAACACACCCAGAATGGAAGGCGCCACCATGTAGGCGGGTATCCCGATTTCCACCAGCCGGACGATGGACTGAATGGCGTTGTTGGAATGCAGGGTGGAAAAAACGAGGTGCCCTGTGAGGGCCGCCTCGGTGGCGATTTTGGCCGTTTCCAAATCGCGGATTTCCCCCACCAGAATGATGTCCGGATCCTGCCTCAGGAGCGAGCGCAACAGCCTGGCAAAGCTCAGGTCGATATGGTTGTTGACCTGTGATTGGACGAGCCCTTCCAGTCGCATTTCGACAGGATCCTCGATAGTGGAAATATTGACGTTGGAGCCATTGATTTCTTGCAGGGCGGCATAAAGGGTGGTCGTTTTGCCCGAGCCGGTGGGGCCGGTGACAAATATGATTCCGTTAGGGCTCTTGATCAATCTCTTGAAAGGATTGAGGACGCTTTGCGAAATGAGCATCTGGTCGAGGGTCAGAAAATCTTTCTTGCCCGAGGGAGCGAGGATACGAATGACTATTTTTTCCCCATCGATAGTCGGAATAAAGGAGACACGGAAGCTGACTTTGTTGGTTCCCAGAGAGATGGTGAAACGGCCATCCTGCGGAAACCTAGTGTCGGATACATTTACCCCGCAAAGGATTTTCGCCCGCACCGTAAGTGCCTTTAAAATACTTTTGGAGAAACGAAGGACTTCCCGCAGGCGGCCATCGATGCGCAACCGGATACGGGTCGATTCCTCCTCCGGCTCAATATGAATATCCGAAGTTCGCTCTTTGATGGCAAGGTAGAGCAGGGAGTCGAAAATTTTAATGATGGATCTGGATTCGCCCATGTTGGCCAGATCACTGGGACTGAGTTCCGAAACCAATAAACCCTCCGTTTTTTCCAGGGCCTCGATCGATTCCTGTATGCTGACCTCGCTCGAATAATGCACCTCGATGGCATCGCGGATTTCACAGGGCAAAGCGAAAACCGGGCTGACTTTGAGGCCACTTATGCCCTCCAGTCGACGCATTGTCGATTCATTGAAAGGGTCCGACAGGGCCACCGTGAGGTGTGTATCGATCCTGTAAAGTGGCAGAGCGCCGGTTTTTGAGGCGATATCGTGGGGGATTTTTTCGAGAGCCTCGGGCATGACCAGGCTCGACAGAGGGTCCACATAAGCCACCGCGAGCGAGTCGGCCCACAGCTTGCAGGCCTTGTGGTGGGCAACCAAATTCTCCCGGATTAGAGCTTCAACAAACTCGGCTGAACCGCTATCGAAGCGAACGGCAAGACGTTCGTAATCTTCGGAATGGATGAGAATATTGTTCGCCTGCAGAATCGACAGGAACTTATCCTCGATTATTGCGTCCACGGGACCTCCTGCGATTTTTCTTCAGAATGCCGAACATTTCAGCCTGGTCCACAAGCTCCCGTGCCAGGACGGAGTTTTGCCTCTCTTCCTCCACCTCGGCGAGTAGTTTTTTCAGCGAATACTTAACCTCGTTAATGATGGGGGAAGATTTCGGCGTTTGTTCCGTTTCAGGCATATTTTCGGTTATGGAATTTGTAGTCGAAATACTGGCACCCCGCTCTTTAAACCAGGTCCAGTTCCTCTAAAGTTTCCACGATACGGAGGGATATCTCGTCCTTGGGAGTGTCTTTGCGCAGGTACTGCACCGCACCATTGAGGGCGCTCTGCTCGACGGATTGCCGGGTCGCGACAGAAGTCATCATAAGTACAATCGCATCCGGGTCATAGTCCGTAATTTTTTCCAGGGCCTCAAGTCCGTCCATGCCGGGCATATTGATATCCATTAAGACAAAATCGGGCTTCACCTGTTGATACTGCTCAATTCCTTCGAGGCCATTGGATGCTTCCGAAATGGTTTCCACCCCAATCCCTTGCAGGATCAATTTCAAATAGAGGCGCAGGTGTGCCTCGTCATCCACGATCAATGCTTTTTTAAATGCTTTCATAAACCTTCGGTTATCTTTGGACGGGACAGAACATCATCCGCCGATTTTTTATCGGTCGTTCCAACGGCAATTTAAATGACTTTTGCGGCCTCCGGGCATGAGTCGGAGGATGCGTTGCTAGAACCTATCTGGCTTTGTTGAAAAGCTCATAGGAAAAACTATAGAGAAAAGGAAAATAGAAGTTGGGGCGATGAATAAAGGGACGCCAAAGGCGGTAGAGGTTGTAGGCCACTCCAA
>JAJFLT010000303.1 GCA_021772555.1 Opitutales bacterium
CCTTCTCCATCCAAGCCCACCATGTCCGTGTCTGGGCCTTCATGTGTAACTGCATCGGTTTCCGCGGACAAACCATTCTGTAACAACGGCCGGTGGTCCACGTTCATGTGATCAATGGCTTTTTCTTCCTCTTCCGTGGAAAATGGACTGGGCATAAGAAAATTCTCGGGCTCAAACCAGTAAACATTCCCGAACCCGCCGATATACCGCGCCCTGACCACTCGCAGCCGACAGAAAAAGAATCCGTGGGCCTGAGTGTAATCGCCGGAGGAAGGGAAAAAACGATGATAACGCCTTTTCAGTTCCACCTCCTCGGGGCCTAATTTCTCCGCGTCGGCCAGGAGGGTTAAACGAGCGACGGCCTGGACGTCATTACCGGCATCGGCCCGAACGATTATGGAAACCCTGCCGTCATGTGCGATGTTTTTGGAATGCTGGGCAATATCGCTAATATAAATAATAGGATTCCCTTCCCCATCGAGACAATAGGGCACAACCGAACCAAAAGGATAACCGGGAACATCGACCGATAGGGTGGAAAGAACACCAGATTTGCCTGCCAGTAACAAAGCGCGGGCTTCGGCACTGGATTGATGGCGGGAACTCATAGCTTATCGGTTGAGGGAAATTAATTGGGGTTATCTGAGAAATTTTAAGGTAGACTGAAACCGTTTATCGGCATGGCGGGCAGGAAATTAGAAAGATTTCATCCGGCCAGTCCGATCTCCTGGATTCGCTTGCGCAGGGTGACTCTGGAAATGCCCAGCAGGGCGGCGGCGCGAACCTGGTTGCCTCCCGTTTCCTGGAGCGCCCGTTGAATGATTTCTTTTTCCAGGACTCGCAATATGGATTCGTCGTGCCCTTTGCGGATTTCTTTATAAGCGACATCCAAGGCGTCGGATAAATTTGCCCGATCGTGTTCACCATCCCCCACCTCTGCCAAGGAATCGGTCGAAAACTCCTCACGGACCCCATCTGCAACCAACTCTTTTCCTGAATCTTCAAAAGCGGGAACGGAAACTGTGTCCCCGCCGCTCATGTCCGGCGGAAGGTCTCCCGCCAGAATGGTCTCCCCGCGAGCCGTCACCGCGCTTCTTTGCAAAACATTCTCCAGCTCGCGCACATTGCCCGGCCAGGAGTGCTGGCGCAAAATCTCCAATCCTTCACCGGATATGCGCCTGGCATTACCCTTACCCGAGCGTGCCAGTCGGCGGAGCAGAAAATCGACGATTTGGGGAATGTCCTCGGGTCTCTCTCGCAGGGGCGGGAGGTCGATCCTGACCACGTTGAGCCGGTAGTAAAGGTCTTCCCTGAAACTGCCATCGGCAACCATCCGATCGAGGTCCCGGTGGGTGGCCGCCAACACGCGAACATCCACCTTGGTGGTTTTGGATGCGCCGATGCGATGAATTTCCCCCTCCTGCAGGGCGCGCAGGATTTTGGTCTGAGTGGCCGGGGACATATCGCCAATTTCATCGAGGAAAAGGGTGCCCCCGTCGCATTGCTCAAATTTTCCCCGGTAGCGTTTGGCGGCACCGGTAAAAGCGCCTTTTTCATAACCAAAGAGTTCGCTCTCGATCAAATTCTCAGGAATGGCGGCGCAATTGACCGAAAGGAACGGGCCGTTGCCGCGCAAACTATGCCGCCAAAGACTGCGGGCAACGAGTTCTTTGCCCGTACCGCTCTCACCCGTTATCATAACTGTAACCTCTGTGGCCGCCACCTTGCCAATCGATTTGAAGACTTCCTGCATGAGCCGGGAATGGCCCACGAACTGTTCACCAAAATCTTCGTCCTGGTTGAAGGATGCTCCCGAATCTTCCTGATTTTGGGAAATCTCTTTCAGGTCCCGCAAAGCTCTTTCCGCCAATCCGGTGATCTTATCGATGTCGAATGGTTTCAGGATATATTCGAAAGCCCCGAACTTCATGGCCTCGATGGCTGTCTGGGTAGTGCCGTAAGCCGTCATCAGTATAATTTTGACGGTGGGCGCGAGAGATTGCAGGTGTTGCAAGGTTTCCAGCCCGCTCAAGCCTTCCATACGGTTGTCGAGAAAGATGACCTGCGGTTTTTCCCGCTCGGCCATGCGCAGGCCTTCGTCCCCGCTGGCGGCGGTCATCACCCGGTATTGGCGGGCGCTCAAGACCCGGTTCAATGAATAGCGCACTTCGGCGTCATCATCGATGACGAGTATATTGCCGCGATGGGTTGGCGCGTTCATTCGGATTGTCAGGATTTAATTATAGGGGAATAGGTGTCGATATTTGCCACCAATTCCAGTATTGTAATGGAGAATGGAAAAAAGGAAAACCTGATAACAATTTATGGGCAGATACGGGTCAATTAAGTTATTCCGTCTCTTTGGCATCCAACTGGAGCTGCATTTCACTTTTTTGCTTCTGGTGGCATGGGTGGTATGGGCCAGTTGGCGGGACGGGAATGGCGACTGGACGCGCGTCCTCTGGTCCACCTCTCTGGTCCTGCTGGTCTTCACCTGTGTCGTCCTGCACGAATTGGGTCACTGCCTGATGGCCCAGCGTTACAAAATCACCATACATCGCATTTTAATACTGCCTATCGGGGGAATGGCGCAGTTCGGGCATATTCCAAGAAAACCGCTGCGGGAACTTTTTATCACCCTGGCCGGACCCATGGTGAATTTTCTCCTGGCCGGGATTTTGCGCATTTTTCTCGGTTCCCCTTTGGAGTGGATTTACGCTGATTTTACCTACAGCCTGAAGGATCTCCTATTCGCGCTTCTGATATTCAATCTGGCCATGGGCCTATTCAATTTGCTTCCCATATTTCCCATGGATGGCGGGCGCATATTGCGGGCCATTCTGGCCCTGAGGTATTCCTACCTGGCCTCGACGAGAGCGGCAATCTATGTGGCCATGCCGCTGGCCGCAGGAGGAATCCTGGTGGCTTTGCTCTACGAAAATGTGAGTGATATCATGGCGCTGCTATTCGCCTTTATTTTTGTAGGGGGGCAACTGGAGTATAAAATGGTCAAGCGAAGCGAAAAACTGCGCGGCTGGACGGTGGGAGACGTCGCCAGCAAGAACTTCATTTCCGTGCCGGGAGACTCCACCATTGGGAAAGCAGCCGATCTGATCGGCAACCAGCCCATGATTGAAGCACTGTTTTTACGCGACCCGGGACGCCATTACTTTATTTCCCGGCAAGATTTCCATGACATTCCCTCCGGCGTAAACAGGGATGCTCCGCTGCACCCATTTACCAGGCCGGTATCCATCTACCTTGATGCGGAATGGCCGTTGTCATTCGTCTCCAATAAGTTAGAGGAAATGGATTCGGCAATTATACCCGTCATTAGAGGAGGCGTATTGATCGGTGTGTTCAATACGGAGAATTTCGTTTCCATTCTGGACAACCAATAATGGCGGCGGGCGAATTTGCATTTATCCCGGCTACTTTCCCGGACCGAGTATAAAAATACCCCCAGCCGGACATCATTTTCGAGGAAAAATCAAGTAGGGGATTTTCCCTATGATTTTTACGGAGGGAAAGGGCGAACCCTCAAATCGGGTTATTCGGTTGTTGTGGGAACCTCATTAAGCGGATGCCGACACCATGTCGAAATACCTCGAAGGTTGTGTGGTGGACCGGGGAGACCCCATCTCTTTTTGCTTGAGTGAGGCAAGAAGGTATCTTTTTATAAATGGCTCAAGGGCCTGACAGGCAAGCACGCGCCTTCCTGTAATTGCCAGGGTAGCTCAGTGGTAGAGCAGAGGACTCATAAGCCTTTGGTCGGGAGTTCAACTCTCCCCCCTGGCACCATGTATATCAACGATTTAGGTGCGTTTCGTGGCAAATTGAAACCTGCCCTGTTAACACTCGTTGATAGCCTGGATCCGGATTGAAACCCTTTCAACGATACGACACTCGCTTTCCATTACAGGATTATTCGCACGGTTTCCCGAAGGGTTCTGTAGCAATCCAATCCCGCCTTCCGATCAGAACCGTGAGAAACATCGCAAATAAATGACTAAAAAAACAATGTACGTTAGAAATAATCTTGTAAAAAAACTGTAAAGAAAAATTCCGTAAGTCCTTATTTTTCAAAAGTTTTTGAATGTTTTTTAACACTTTTTTGACCATGTTTTTTCTGGACAAATGAGGAGTTCTCCTTAGATTGTTTTATAGACAGATGAAAAAGATAAAACAAAACGAGTTACAACAGCGCCACTCGACCAAAAGTAAAAAAGGGTTCTCTCTGGTAGAGCTTATGGTCGGGTCCGCAGCCCTTACTCTGGTGCTCGCCGGCACATTCAGCGGCCTGGGGCAAGCGATCTGCATCTCTGAAGTCGTGCAAAGCTCCAATTTCGCAGCGCAATTCCTGCAAAGCGAAATGGACGATATCCACTTGCTGCAATGGAGCGAAGTGGCGAACTTGCAGGGAAAAGAAGTCATCGACCCTGAAGATTGGAACTTTTCCACCGTACCACTGCGTGACGCCGCCTTCACAAGAATCGTCTCTTCAAGGGGAACCTCTCAAAAAGAAATTCGTCTGATAGTGGAATGGACGGATTTGCGGGGAATACGCCACTCAAACGAATATGTCACTTATTACACGAAGGATGGGCTATTTGACTACTCCTATCGTTCACTCTGATTTTCACGGTTTCCAATTCAACAATGGGCAGGAAAACCGTAGAAAGGAAAAAGCAACAAAAGGAATTCGACGAAACGGACTGACGGCGAAAAACAAGAGGTATGGGTTTGTATTGCCACAAATGATTGTGGGCGTTATGATTACCTCTTTAATCTTAATCGTAGTCGCTAGCTCAATCAGAGCCATAATGCTACATAGCGCAAGCTTGACTAACTATGCCGATATGACTGCCCAGGGGAAAGAGACTTTAACCTTTTTCAGGGATGACGTCCAGGTGGCCACCGATATCATCGTTCAGGACTCAAACAAACTACTTCTGGAAACTTCTCTCAATCCCACACTCAAAAGTGAACTGGTGGAATACATATACGATCCCTACGTTCAAACATTGGTCCGTACCATTACAACCACTGACTATACTACCAACCCTGTTATTAAAACTGAAACGGTGTTTTTGTTAATGGATGGAATAAAAACCTTTACTTTAAACTACTATACCTTGGTGGGTGATGTGACGACCAAAGCCATCGAAACCAAGAAGATCAAGTTACAGGCGAATCTGGAAAGAGGCGTCGGCGGTGCAACTTTAGTGGATCAGGACATCGCCGCCCAGGTGATCATGCGCAACCGAAAAATGAGCAACTAGTTGGAGGGGATGATGCAAACTACAAGAAAGGGGTCCGCCTTACTGATTACGCTTTTTGCGACCGCAATCGGCGGTGTTCTGGTGACCTCTTACATCAAGGCGACTTTGCTCGAACGAAAATTAGCGGAGCAAAATTATTATACCGGCAGCGCAAAAAACCTGGCCGAAGCGGGGGCTGAAACCGGAGTTTTGGCCCTCAACGAGAATAATTGGTCCGGCTGGAAAACCAAGGGAGGGGTGGCCTTCAAGATACTTCCCCAGGTGGATTTGGGGAACAACCAGAAAGGCAAAATAACCGTTAAGGTAATCGACAGATTCTCCGACCCCATCATTACCAGTGAAGGGCGCATCGACTTGCCGAGGGGAAAAATATTGAGGGAGCAAATCGAAGTGGACACCCAACCCAGGGCCTTGTTTCCCAATGCCGTCACGGCCCGCGATTATGTCTATTTTTACAGGGGCAGCAAAAATTACAATGTCATCAAGATCGACAGTTACGATTCGGCCAAAGGCAATTACGACCCCATTTTGAACCGCAATCGCAATGACAAAAGCGCGGTGGCCTGCAAAAGAATGTACACCTATTCCCGCTCCAATGCGGAAATTTACGGCTATATGGCGACAAAAAAAGGGCAACCGGCCAACGTCGGCAGAAGCGGCCGGGTTTATGGAGTAAATACTCCCTACAATACGAGACTGGATCAAAAGCGCATCGCCACCGATTATAAAGCCTCTTTCACCGATAAAACAGCGCCCTATAAAAAATATACCACCAATTGGCCGAGCAATAGCACCGTTACATACTACGGAAGTCTCGCCCGCAGCAATCCCCGGCTCTATCGATTTTCTAGAGATTTGAGGATCAATTCCTCTCAAACCCTGGTAATCAGGAACCATGTGGCACTGATACTGGACGACGATTTCTACCTCTACGGCAAAGTTCGGGTAAAAAACGGCGGCTCGCTGGTCATCTACCTCAAAGATGACTTCACCATCTACAGCTCCGGCCAAATCATTACCGAATCAAAGAAACCGATTGATTTCATCCTCAATTCTACCGCCACCAACAATGGAAGGGCCTATTTTTATTTGCTCAGCAAACCTGAGATTTTCGGCACCATCTATGCCCCCCGGGCCTATGTCGACATGCGTGGCGATAACAAGGCAGGCACGTTTTTTGGAGCCGTGGTGGGAGACCGAGTTGTCATCAGGGGTGAATATCGCTTGCATTTTGACGAGCAATTAAAGAATTATGGGGGAGAAAGTCCCACCTATACGATAGAGCAATGGAAATCGCTCAAACCCCAGGAACTGGTTACACTGACCCCGTAAAGGCCCTCGCCTTGCGGGCCAATGTTTCCTTGGGCGAATCTCTCGTCAAATTGCGTCTGGCGAAGGAGGAATCAATTGCCGAACAAGGACTGCCCACCCTGCGTAAACATCTTGACCAGGATAACATCAAAAGGGCCTCCCTTCTTAAAATAATGTCTTGGGACCTCAACCTCATCAATGAGAAAGAGGTCATCGACCACCACATCGAGGATTACAACCTGGGTTACTGCGATCTGGGCAACTACAACATCGATCAATCTCTTTTGGCCAATTTTACCTTCAATGAATGTTGGGCCACCATGTCGCTGCCCTTCGACTTGCTGGAAGGCGTGTTTTTCGTGGCCTCCTGCAGTTACCTCAGCAAAGTGGTCGTTACCCATTGGGAAAAACGCCTATGCCGCGATATTGTCTGGTTTATCATAGACCTATCCTCGCTCACAATGACCCTCGAACGCCTGGAAAAAGACTCCCTGGAACCGGATGCGGAAAAAGATGAGCCTGAAAGTGCCCATGAAGGTGATTTAGTGGAGGAAACGGCGTAATGCTCGCGCGATCACAGATAGTTCTGGTAGAAACCCTCCAGCATTTGGGCAGCCTGGACGATAACCATGCCGCCTCCCTGCTGGAAAAATCCGATCTCTCAGGCTTTGCCATGGAGAAAATCCTGATAGCGGATTTCAACATTACGCCCATCCCACTCCTTCTGGCCAAAGCAAAAGCCTACAACCTCTCTCCCATCAACATAGCAAATTTCCATGTCACGGATCAATGCTTCGAGTTTCTGGAACTCGAGTTTTGCCGCAAACACAATATATTGCCCCTAGGTGATATTGGCCGTTACCTGGCCATTGCAACCTCCGATCCCCTTAATCCGGCCCTCAAGGCAAAAATCGAAGGTGTTACCAAAAAACCATTTTACTTCCTCATCGCGCTGGCCGAAGACTTGGATGACAAGTTCGGCGACAACCAGAAAGATAAAATCTCGCCCACTCTCGGTTTTGGCGATGTGGTCGAGGCGCTGGGCATGGAATTCGATCTCGACGCCGACAAAATCGAGGAAAAAGATCTCGAAAACGAGGACTCGACGCCGGTCGTGTTGCTGACCAACCGCATTGTCGAAGACGCTTACTTTTCCGGTGCCAGCGATATTCACATCGAACCGTTCGAACACGACACCCGTGTGCGGGTGCGCGTTGACGGAATCTGTAAAGAACGGCTGACCATTCCGAAAAAAATCGCCACTACCCTGCTGGCCCGCCTCAAGGTGATGGCCAACCTCGATATCGCCGAACGCCGCCGTTACCAGGACGGGCGCATCGTTTTCAAACAATTCAACCGTAAAGGTATCGATGTGGACCTTCGTGTTTCGACCGCCCCCATGAATTATGGCGAAGGTTGCGTCATGCGACTGCTGGACAAACAGCGCTCCACCCTCCCCTTGACAGACCTGGGGTTTTCGGACCAGAACCTGGAACATTACCGAGACCTGATCACGCGACCCTTTGGAATGATCCTGCACTGCGGACCGACCGGTTCGGGCAAATCCATGACCCTCTATTCGGCCCTTAACGAAATCAACTCACCGGAACTCTGCGTCCGTACGGCCGAAGACCCTATCGAGTACACCCTGCCCGGCATTGTCCAGGTGCAGATGAATCGCCAAATCGGCGTCACTTTCGCCAACTCCCTGAGGGCATTTTTGCGGCAGGACCCGGACATCATCCTGGTGGGGGAAATTCGCGACAAGGAAACCGCCGATATCGCCATCGAAGCTTCCCTCACAGGGCACAAATTGTTCAGCACCCTGCACACCAACGATGCCCCCAGCACCATCGTGCGCCTCACGGACATGGGTATCGAACCGTTCATGATTTCTTCCTCCCTCATCTGTGTATGCGCCCAAAGACTGATGCGCAGGCTCTGCGTAACCTGCAAACAGCCCTATGAACCCACAGAAATGGAAAAAGAAGTTATGGAGAAGGCCATTGATTGGAGCGGTTCCATTTTCGACGCCAAACCAGCCGGCTGCCCCAATTGCGGCGGATCAGGCTATCGTGGGCGGGTCGGCATCCACGAGTTAATGTCCACAAATGATGAGTTGATAAAAGGAATCAACGCCCACCTGCAAATTTCTCAGATTAAAGGCATCGCAGTCAGGAACGGCATGGCCACGCTTCACCAGGATGGCATGTTGAAAGTGAAGGAAGGACTTTCCTCCTTCGATGAATGCATCGCCACCGTACACACCGATATGGAAGACCTGGAGGTTTTGAAAGAAGACCTCGATTTGCAACCTATCCAGGCTGTCAGCCGGTAATCCCCAACACTTCTTCCGCCGCCACGGCACATTGCAGCCCGAAAGGAAGGTAGCCGCAATATCCTGCCAGAGGCATCTCAAAAACCTTGACGGCATCAAAAAAGGGAATCTGGTAAACCCATTTGGCCAAACTGCCGTAATTCCACATTTCCCAAAAGAAGCCGCACAATAATGCCGCCAGGGCCCAGTTGAATACATAGGCCCAATGGCCTTTGGCCATACCACCCAGGCAAACCGGGATTCCAGTCATTCGGTTGAGGGCCAGCCACCCGGCCAAGGGACCCGCCCACAAAATCGGGAACAGCAGCTCCGGCTTTAAACCGATAAAGAAAAAAGCGAGGAATACGGCCAATAAGACCAGGGTTGCCGCCTCGGCCTCATAACGAATGGTGAGGACCGGCCCGGACGCCGCCAATCGCTCCAACGAGGGAAAAGTCCGCAAATAACATTGCGCGCTGTAAACCGCCGGCAAAACGGTGGAAAAACAGAGACTCGCGTGGAAAAAATATTCTACCGCTGAAATATTTTCCACCGCCAGGTAATGCCAGTTCTGCACAAAACGGTTTAAATACTCGAAGAACCACCAAAATGCGGCACTCATTATAAACAGCGCTAAGAATCCGGACGGTCTTTCCAGCATGGGGCAACGACCCGACTTGCGAAAAATGAGGGCGTTGACGGTTACAATAAAGGACAACCACAGTGGGGTGAAGGTGTATTCCTGCCAGGCAGCAAACCAGTTGAACCGGTTCCAGGCCAATATCCAGCATACGGCTCCTAAACCGAAACCCAGCCAACCCCACCAGGGGAAATTTTGGGGCCGGTCCATTTCGCGGTTGAACGACTTGGCCGGGTGTTTTTTTAATAAAAACCAAATCAGGATGAGAAGAGCGATAATTCCCCAATAAGCCCAAAAAATAATGGGTTGAAAACTCGGGTAATCCATTTCGCGCTGCAGGGGAGGAAATTGCAGTATAGGAGCCACATCGCGACCCGCTAAAATTAGACCGGCCAGCGGCAATCCCAAAAAGGAAACCAGTAAAAGGGCGGCATTCAACCAGCGCGCCCGGCGATGTTTATGGGTTCCCGTCATGGCCGCAAAGCACCCCCAGATGCCTCTCGGCGGAGCGCGCCAAGGCATCCAGATTATAACCGCCTTCAAGAATTGAAACGAGCCGGCCCCCGCAATATTCATCGGCCAAATTCACCACGTATCGGGTCAGTTCGACAAAGTCTTCGTCCTCCAATTTCATCGACGCCAGAGGGTCCTCCCGGTGGGCATCGAAACCGGCCGATATCATTATCATTTGTGGCTGAAAGCGTTTGGCGGCCGGTATCAGCTGCTCCTGAAAGGCTTTTCGGTATTCCTTTATCCCACAACCCGCGGACAGTGGAACATTGAGGGTGTATCCCGCCCCGGGGCCCTTGCCGTTATCTGTTGAAGCACCCGTTCCAGGGTAAAATGGAGATTGATGAACACTGAAATAAAAGACGGAAGGGTCCTCGTAAAATATTTCCTCCGTGCCGTTGCCGTGGTGGACATCCCAATCGATGATGAGCAACCTCTTCAACCCGTAATTCTCCTGAGCGTAACGTGCGGCGATTGCGATCTGGTCAAAGAGGCAAAACCCCATTGCCTGGGACGGGCGGGCATGGTGCCCGGGAGGCCGGGCACAGACAAACGCATTCCGGTAGGGGCCGTCCATGACCGAATCTACTGCCAGGAGGGCGCCCCCACTCGCCAGGAGCGCCACTTGGTAGGATTGTGGGCAAACCCGTGTGTCTCCGGCGTCCAGCAAAGCCAACCCCTGGCGGCAGGACTTCTCGACAAAAAGCCGATATTCCGCCCCATGGCATTTCTCTATCCAATGCGCTTCGGCCGG
>JAJFLT010000304.1 GCA_021772555.1 Opitutales bacterium
GCGCATACCACCCAGGACGCCTTGCACAATAACGGTCAGAAGACAGATTAAAGTGAGGTGGCGAAGCCAGGCGCGCTCCTCTTTTAGCCAGGTCCAGAATACCATAATGATGGTTAAAAAACCGACCGCCATGCCCAGCAGGCGATGGCTGTGCTCGGCCCGCATTTCCCGATCTTGCAGCCATCCCTCGGGGTTCAATGTGCCATTGGAAAGCGGCCAATCGAGGAATGCCATGCCAGCTTCAATACTGGTGGTGAACCCTCCGGCGTAAAGAAGCGCTACCGCCACCACCAACGGAATCGCACAAAACCAGGCCAATCCGGGTTTGTATTGATTCGTTCGTTGACAGGAAACAGGCATCTGAATTCTTATCGATGGCGATAAACCAAAGACGAGCCAATATGCCCGCAGGCATTGGCATAGCAAGATAGAAAACCAATCATGAATTATTTAACTTTCCTTCTGAAAATGGCGCTATTGAGTGCCGTGCTCTATGGGCATGCCATTGCAGGTGCCACCGAAAACATGGCATTGAGCGGTGAAGTGCTTTCGGTTTCCGCAGAAACGCGGCTTTTGCGGCTCAAACACGATGGGGTTGAGGGGGTGTTGGCGGCCGGAGAGACCGAGTTTGTCATCGGAAAAGGCGATTCGCTCATCCTCAAAATCGGAACCCGCATCCGAGGGAATGTGGTTCGCATGGGGGACGCACTTCGGCTCGAAACAATATGGCCGGCCAGGGAATTCGCCGAAAGAGTCGTCAACAACGTAAACCGCCAATTGCACGCAGACACGCAGTCACGCGATCCGGCCCCATTTCGGCCCGTCGGAGAAGTTATCCCGGAATTTGCCCTATATAACCAAGAGGGCAATGTGGTATTGTCTCGTTCGCTGCGTGGGAAAAAAGTAGTCCTGAATTTTATTTATACCCGCTGCCCGATGCCCATGATGTGCCCCGCCGCAACCCAGCGTATGCAAAGACTGCAACAGAAGGCGCGCGATAAGAATGTTAAGAACCTCCAGCTCATTTCCATTACTTTCGATCCGGTATACGATAGCCCCGGCATTCTAAAGACATACATGATCGATCGGGGAATTGATGAAAGCAATTTCATGCTTTTGTCGGGCGATCCCGGGGCGATTGCGGATTTGCTCCTACAATTCGGAGTGGCGGCCAGGAAGGACATTCACAGCAACACCTACGATCATACCATGGCGACACTACTCATTGATGAGGAAGGCACCATCACTTTCCGCAAGGACGGAATGAAGTGGGACGAAAACGATTTTCTTAAAAAACTCTAATAAATGGCGTTGGATAGTTTTTATCCAGCAAAGGTTCGGCCGTTCCAACCCCAATTTTCGCGTTCGATGTTTTGAAAATTGATGTAAATGCGGTCGGCGGACAGGTTCATCGATTCGCCCATCAGGTGGCAGAGTTTGGCCGATAGCTCCTTTTGCGCGCCTTCAGGCAGACCGATGGAGCGTAAATCCAGAAAGGCGGCGGCAGCAGAATTTCCACCCATCATCAGGGGTTGGGATTCTTCCAGGGAAACCATCATGAATTCTTCAGGTTTACCAAGGGTTACGGCACAAATTTTGGAAATTGCCTGTAGGAGTATTTCGCTCTCGGTAGCTTCCAGAGTTTGATTGGTAAGGATATTCAAGTAGGGCATGGATCGAATGCTGGATGAGGGATGCTGGTTTCAGGTGTCAGGATGGGGCGGAAATGGGGAGGGTGCGGTTAACGACCTCTTGTTCGATTCGGGCGATAAATTCTTCTACGGAGAGAGAGCCTTCATTTTCCTTGTTTACGCGTGATCTTACCGAGACCGTACCCTGTTCGGCCTCTTTGGCCCCGATAACGAGCATGTAAGGAACTTTATCGGTTTCCGCTCGCCTGATTTTGGCCCCCAGTTTATCCGACTGCGAATCGATGGTGCCCCGGATTCCTTTGGCAAAGAGTTGATCGAGGATGCTTTGGGCGAACTCGTTTTGATTGTCCGTAATAGGTAACAGGCGCGCCTGCTCGGGCGCCAGCCAAGTGGGAAAGTTACCAGCGAAATGCTCGATGAGTACACCGCAGAAACGTTCCATGGAGCCGAAGGGCGCCCTGTGGATGAGCACCGGACGGTGCGGTTTGTTGTCCGTGCCGACGTATTCCAGCCCGAAGCGCTCCGGCAGGTTGTAATCCACCTGAACGGTCCCCAACTGCCATTCGCGGCCGATCACATCGCGGACCACGAAATCGATCTTGGGGCCGTAAAAAGCGGCTTCGCCGATTTCCTTGGTGTAGGGCACACCCATGCTTTCGGCCACTTCCAGCAATATGCTTTCGGCTTTGTCCCAATTTTCGGGATGGCCCGCGTATTTATCGGAGTCAGTGTCGCGCAGACCAACCCGCACTCGATAATCCGACATGCCCAAAGTGCTCAGAATAACCTTTACCAAATAGAGGCAGCCCTTGATTTCTTCCTCGACCTGATCGTCGGTGCAGAAGAGGTGAGCATCGTCCTGGGTGAAACCACGCACGCGGGTCATACCGGTCAACTCTCCCGATTGTTCCCAGCGATAGACCGTGCCGAACTCAGCCAGACGCACCGGCAGGTCGCGGTAGGAATGCGGTTGGGAGGCGAACAGCTTTATGTGCATGGGGCAGTTCATCGGTTTGAGCAAATAACCGTCGATTTCGCCTGTGTCGATTTTGTTGGATAACTCGGCGCAGGAACAGCCTTCCTCGGCCAAATGACTCAGCTCCGCCCGATGGACGATGGGAGGGTATTGCGAATCGCTGTAATAGGGAAAATGGCCGGAAGTACGAAATAGTCCCAGTTTGCCTATATGGGGTGTAAAAACCTGTTTGTAACCCTGTTTGCGAAGCTCTCCGGCGATGAAGATTTGCAATTGCTCCCGGACAATTGAGCCGGACGGAGTCCATAAAACGAGCCCTTGGCCGACATCATCGTCGATATGGAAAAACCGCTGGTCTTTGCCAATTTTTCGATGGTCGCGTTTTTTGGCTTCCTCCAGTTGATGAAGGTAGGTTCTTAACTCCTTTTTGTCGGGAAAGGCGGTGCCGTAGATACGCTGTAACTGTTTGTTTTTTTCGCTGCCCCGATGGTAGGCTCCGGCCACATTGAGCAGTTTGAATGCCCTCACTTTGCCGGTATCTTCGACATGCGTGCCAGCGCAAAGGTCGACAAATTCCCCGTTGCGATAATAAGTTATGGGCTCCCCGTCCGGGATGTCTCCCAATCGTCCGATTTTGTAATCCTGCTTGATTTCGAGGAAGAATTTCTCCGCTTCATCACGAGTGACTACGATACGCTCGAAGGGCTGTCGTTCCTTGATCACATTTTTCATCTCCGACTCGATGCGTTGCAAGTCCTCGGCGGTGAATTTGTGGTCGAGATCGAAATCGTAGTAAAACCCCGTATCGGTGGGTGGACCGATGTCGAGCTTGGCATCCGGATAGAGCCGGAGAACCGCAGTGGCCATTATGTGAGCCGCCGAATGACGAATTTCTTGCAGGGGAGACATTTCTTTCATGACTTCGCTATGGTGAGAAAATTGTTTGAATTTGGAAATAAAAAAGCCCAAGGCAAATTTGATGCGTTGGGCCCGTTGGTTGTGATGGCTATGCCAATGCCTTGATTAATCACAGCCGCAAGACCCCGCCATGGTAGTGGCAGTTCGCGTTGTCGTCGTCTGTGTGATAATGGACATGGACTTATGAAAAGGGTCGGTTGTTACGGTGGAAAAGTCAAGGCGTATCGTAAGGATCTGAAGATGAAACACCTTAAAGCGCCTCAAGTTCATAGCCGTCCCGGGTGTCCTTGACGGTCCAGCCTTCGGCTTTGATGCGGTCGCGCAGGACGTCCGCTTGGGCCCAGTCCTTTTCGGTCTTGGCTTTCCAGCGTTGTTGAGCCAGTTCTTTGATTTCAGCGGGCGCATCAGTACTTTTCGGCTTTTGCGTAAAGAGCTTCAACCCCAGGGCATACAATAAGGTAGAGATTTCGCGCAGCAATTGGTTGGCTCTTTCCACGGACGGGCTTTCCTGGTCGATCTCGCGTAAACGGCTGAACATCGCTCCGTTGGCCTCGGGAACATTGAGATCCTCCTCGAGGGCTTTCCAGGCAGCCGCAAAATCTCCCGCTGCTAAGGCTTCAATATCAGTCGGAAGCTTTTCAAAGTCCTCTTTTTCCTGAGTCGTTATTTCAAGCAGCCGAGCGACAGTTCTTTCCACTGTCTGCAACGCGCTTTGGGCGGCGTGAAGGCCATTTTTGGTAAAATTCAACTGCTGCCTGTAATGGGCCGAAATGTGGGCGTAGCGAATGACCATGGGCACCCAGCCTTCTTCCTGTAAATCGCCCAAAGTGAAAAAATTTCCCTCACTCTTGGACATTTTTTTACCATCCACGAGCAAATGCACAGTGTGAAACCAGTGGTGCGCGAAGGGTTTTCCCGTGGCCGCTTCGCTCTGGGCGATTTCATTTTCATGATGAGGAAAGCAAAGGTCTTCCCCGCCAGAGTGCAGGTCGAAGGGCTGCCCCAGGTATTTCACGCTCATGGCCGAGCACTCCAGATGCCAGCCCGGCCGCCCCAGACCCCAGGGGCTTTCCCAAACA
>JAJFLT010000305.1 GCA_021772555.1 Opitutales bacterium
GAGGTCACCCGTTACATCCGGGTTGCGCGCCGCCGAGGTGGTCGTTCCAGCCGAATCACTAGTCAAAAGAACGGAGGTTACTTCTCCCGTCCCTCTGATTATAGCAATATTTTCACTGGTTCTCAAGTTGAGCACGCTAAGGGAGGAGTATTGAATAATGGAACCACCATAATTGCCCTTCGCGTCGCCACCCCCAAATACGACTATGGGAGCCCCTGCCGGGACAATCGTGCCCGCCGGAAATTTGTGTACCGGTCCTGCGTCTGACGGACTAATGAAGATTTCAAAGCCCGAGATATCGATCTCAGTGGACCCCGCGTTGATGATTTCAATGAACTCGTCATCGTCCCGGTCAGCCAATCCGTCGTTATTGGTGTCGTGGAGAGGGAGATCCTCGGGAACGGCGGAATTTTGGAAGCCGCCCGAGATGTTGGCATAAACCTCGTTGATGACCAAGTCCGGTATTGGATCCACATTATTATAAGTGATAAAGGACTGGCTGCGACCGTATCCCGGTGCGCTCAGTAATATGCGAATCGTCTCATCGCCTCCGAAACGGCCATCTGCCAGAACGTCGAAATTAACGACCGCCTGTGATTGTCCTTCTGCTATAACGACAGAGGAAGGCATAGACACTTGCGTATTATCCGCGTCATTCTGCCATGCAACGGAATCCAGATCGATAGAAACCGTGACCCCACCCGCTGGAGCAGCTGCGCCCAGGTTGATGGTCAGCGTGCCAGAGCTATCGGTGCCCTCGACGTAGGTGGCCTTGTCCGGCACCCCCGTCATATTTGCCAAGTCATCATACCCGAGAAGGCGAATATTATCAACGGCCCCAAATTCGTGATTGCCCGAGGAAGTGCCGTAAAAGCGCAATTCCAGTGAACTGCCGGTATCATAGATAGGAATGTCAAATTCACGGAAAGAAGGAACCAGCGTTCGGGAGATCAATTTAATCGGCATTTTTCTCAAGGTCTTTGGAGCGACCGTCTCGTAGGTCGTAAAGAAAGACATCGGGGACTGTTGATGAGTGCCTCGAAAACCGCCCGGTGTAATCCAGTCGCCGCCATCGAGCCGGTACTGGAACAGCATTTGAGCGTCGGGCTCCTGCTCTGGACGGCCCTCTGCCGCCACGAACCTCAATGTCAGGTTCCTCATTCCGGATACGTTGATGGGGTTGACCCAGGTGAGTCGGCCCTCATCGTTGGTCAAACCATCCGGCGGGGCCACTTCGGGCGGTGTGGCCACCCCGATTTGATTCATATCATTGATAACCCAGGCCCAATCGCCTTCCATTTTGCCGCAGCAAATTTCATATAATACGTTGGATCTAGGGATGGCGCGGTCGAAAAATTCGCCTACGTCATCGTCTTTGAATTGTTGGTTTAACGCAACATAACGGCCATCGCCGTCAACATTATCGCCGTCCGTCTCGAAAGTTTCCGTAAACAGTGTGACTTGGGCAGCGTTGGCTACTCCCAACCAGGTGAGCGCCAACCCGATTACACCCGTTGCGGCGAGCAGTCGCCAAAACGGGAATAGATGATTTGTTTTTTCTTTATTCATGGTATTGTTATTGTGAATCGATTAGGTTTTTAGGTTTAGAATTTATTGTATGCTTATTAATGTGAAAGAGGTTACATATTCCATTTGAGGCCGATGAAGTAGACCGGCTCGGTCGATACGAGGGAGCTGATCCGCGATGAGTCGCCTTGGTACTGTATGACCGGTTCGCTCGTCAGGTTGGTGCCCTCGAAGAAAATGGACCAATGGTTTTTGAAACGGTACTCGGCCCGCAAATCCATTTTAAAAAAATCGTCGAAGAAAGTGTCAAAACCGTTTCCCTTCACCCCGAGGGGCGCATCCAGAGAAACACCGCCCTCATGAAGTTTCGTTAATTCCTTGGTATTGGTTTCAACCTCGTCCAGGTAACCGCTGCGCCAAAGCATGCTGACGCGGATCATGAAGGCTCGCTTCTCATAATAAACCGAGAGATTGGAGAGCCAGCTCGAATGCTTGAAAAGCTTTATAATTTCGCTATCACGGGAATCCACCAGAAGCTGGACTTCGGAATCAGACAGTGTCGTGTTGAACCCAAACCCCAGCCCATTGAGCGGTCCGGGAAGAAAATCGAGCTTGCGCTGCAGGCTTAGTTCCATGCCTTTTATCTTGCCTTGCCCGGCGTTGGTGACTTGTCGGGTGTTCCAATTTTGAACGTCCCTGCCTTGGGGTTCATATTTTTCATTGAGTTCCGTGGCGGGCGAGGTTTCTTGCCGAACCAGGCGGCCTTCTTCGTAAATGGGACCGTCCAGTTCCTTGTGGAAAAAGCCCACGCTGAACTGGCCGAAACTCTTGAAATAGCGCTCAAAAGAAAAATCATAATTTTTGGACCCGGTGGGTTCGAGATCGTAGTTACCCAATTGAATATCAGTCTGAAATCTCCCGTCCCCCGTCGGCACGATTTCGAAGGGCAGCAGATCCGTGAATTTCGGACGGGCGATGGTTTCGGTATAAGAGGCGCGCACGACAGTCCTTTCGCCTAACCGTCTGATTATATGGAAAGCAGGCAGCAAATGTTCGTAGCTGCGGGAATTTGTCACCACGGAGGTAAATGCGTCCGGGCCCAGTAATTCAATAAGCGGTGGCCAGATGGCGGGCGCGGCGAATTGAACTTGTTCTGGAAGGTTTTCCGAGCGCGGATCGATCAACCTGTTGGTAATGCTATTGGTCGTTTTTTCGTAACGAAAACCAGCAATAAATTGGAATCCACGCCAATCGAGTGTTTGCATAAAGTATGCTGCGAAAATGTCTTCGCTCGAGACATAGTTATCTCTGAGCGGTCCCGTAATATCGGCGACATCGTCCCGGCCAGAATTTTTAGAAAAAACTAAACCCTCCGTGCTCGGGTCGTTCAGAAACGCGCGCGCCCCAGGGGTGCTGACAACAGGGCCAAATTCAAAGTCTCCGGTACTTTCGAGGAACGCTCCCAATTTGCCTCCGTTGAGGAATGGTTCGGAGAGGATCAACGGGAAAATCTCGTCGGTTTCAATCAAACGTATCCTTTCAAAATTGTCGGGAACGAAATCCACAGTTTTGGTCCGCTTATCACTGGCTAGGCCGAATTTCGACGTCCAACGGAAATCCCCATAATCGTATTCTGTTTCCAGGTTGACCTCGTATCCTTTGCGTTCGTCCGTAAAATCTCGGGTTTCCAGCCTGAGGCTGCCCCGCGGGGGATCCTGCACGATTCTATAGGAAGAAGGGTCTGTGTATACTTCGCTTTCCTCGATTTCGGAAAAAAACGGCAGCCCGTTGGGCCCGATCCCGTATTCGGCGTCGAAGCGCGGCGCCCAAAAATTGATAACATCGAGATCCTGATGCTTGTCCGCCGTTGATTTATATATGGTGTAATCCAGGTCGAATCGATCCCATAGCCGGTGCTCGCCTCCCCCCTGGAGGGTCAGTATTTCGTCGTTGGTGATGGTGCTTTGCCATCTCTTTCCGGGCATCACGGTCCATCGTTGAAAGGTTACATTTTGACTCAAAGGATCGAAGGCGAAATCGCCAAGTTGAAGCAATTCGTCGAATGAGAGGATGAAATCTTGCTCGCGGCTTGAAGAAATTCGGCTCGCCACTTCCGGATCGTTGGGATCGAGTCCCAGTTCAATGGCCACATCTTCGGTAAGCCTGTTTCTTCCGGCAAAACCAGCTTCCCGGTCATCGCCCTGAAATCCGGTTTGTTCCAGGGTCACGTCATCGTCAAATTTATTGCTGGAAGCCGAAAAGTTGAACTTGTGGTTGTCACTAATCTCGTATTCCAGTTTGCCGCTGATTCCAGTGCGCTTCCGCGTGATAGTGAAATTTTCGAAACCCAAACGCTCCACCTCCCACCCAAACTCAGGAGCGGTGCCGGATGTTAAATCCAGTTCGAGGACGGGATCGTAGAATGCCGTCAACGTTTCGGACCCCCGATTGTCTTCGGAGAAATCGAGGGAAAACTGGATACCCAGGTTTTTCTTCTTCAACAGGACATCGCTGTAGGTAAAGTTTGTCCGGTAACTTCGGTCGTCCGCGATTTCGTGTTGCCCATAGGCGAATTCAACCGATGCGAAGCGCGCGCCGCGATCCAATGCGCTACGGGTTTTCAGGTTGACTGAGCCGCCGATGAAATTGGCCGATTGGTCCGGCAGCCAGCTTTTGGTCACTTCGATGGATTCGAGTTGATCGATGGATATAATGTTCAATGCTGTGGAGCGCCCGTCAGCCTCCGGGGTTGCCGCCACCACGCCATCAATAGCGATTTGGTTAAGGCTTGGATCGGCCCCGCGGATAGTGATGAACTTCCCCTCGCCCTGGTCCTGCTCGACCGCCACACCCGAAAGCCGGGAGAGCGCTTCGGCGGCGTTGCGGTCCACAAATTGCCCGAGAGCGTCAGAGGAAATAACACTCTTTAAATTGCTCGCAGAACGCTGAATATTTATCGCCTTGGCCTCGCCGAGGAGGGAGCCTTCGACAGTATAGGCTTCAAGTTCCGCCAGCGATTCCGCATTGAAGTCAATCGTGGTAAATGCAATGGCCTCGACACCTTCGATAACGATGGTTTGTTTAACTGTGGGATACCCTATATAAGAAGCAGAAATCTCATAAGTTCCGGCATTCAGACCTCTTATTTCGAAATCTCCACCTCTTTCCGAGGAGACTTTCCGGTTCGTTCCCTCGACGGAAATGCGCACCCCTTGTAGATAGAGTCCGCTGGCTGAATCCATAGCGGTGCCTTTGATCATACCAGCCTGGGCCACAGTAGCAGCCAGGCAACCAAGGAGAAAAAGAAGTGTTTTAGTCAATCTACTGTTGTGGAGCATTGGAAGCATGGTGAGTGGGTTCACAGTTGATGAAAAATGACATTTCTATTTTGCTTAAATCCTTCATTGGGTGAATCGGGACGATTTGCCTGGATGGCTGAATCGCTTCCTGCGTCGGGTTCATCGGTCTTCAAACAAGTCTGGGCCATTGCCTCAAAATCGGATCAATCTTAATTCGGTTCAGTCGTCTGTGGGTTGCGAATTTGCTTGGTTTATTTAGGGAAGCAGTACATGAATGGAATTAAATTAGTACAGCCGTATCGATACAAAGGACCTACTGTAATAGTGATGTCAAGTAGATTTTTATTATATTATGCTCTTAAAAAATACCAATTTGTCAAAATAATTGGCATAAAATGGACTCTTGACTTGATTTGTTAAAAATATTGTATCAATACAGTATTCAGTATTTGTTTTTCATTTATCACTCATTTCAATCACAATGACTCAACCTCCAAAATATAAAAAAATTCTCGAACTCATTCTGAACCGGGTGGAAAAGAGCGAACCTGGGGACCGGCTGCCCAGCATTCGGGCTTTGATGGCTGAATACGAAGTGAGCCAATCACCCGTCGAGCGCAGCCTCAACGAACTCACCCGCAGAGGCCGGATCAGAAGGGAACGCGGCCGCGGCACTTTTGTCGAAGGCCATTCGCCCACCAGCAAAATGTTGGGTGTTTATTTGGACGGCGAAATGTTGGACCATTCGACGGATCTTTTATTGGAAGGCATCCGAAGCTATGTGGAACCCCGTGGATTTGTGGTGGCGGATTTTGGACCTAGGAGCGTATTTGAAAACCAGGAAGAGCTATTGGCATCCTTGGGCAGCATGGGGTTTGCCGGGTTGGTTGTTTTATTATCCACAACCAATTTTTTCCACCTCGAAAGCGCCGCCTGGTTGAAGCTCTTTAAGAAATTGAAACTGCCGGTTGTCACCTGTCGGCCCATTCCCACAGTCAATGCAGATTTGGTCATGGCGGACTATTTTTCAGCCTGCCAGCAATTGGGCACCCATTTGAGTAATCGGCGCCAGGAAAACTTCCATTTTTACGGACACCTGGGCACCTCTACCCTTATCCGTCTGCAAGGCTTGCGAGTTGGCCTTGGCGATGATGTCAATCTGAAGACTCACCTATTTGACGGCACAAAAACCAATGCATATTCGGAAGTGCGAAAAATGATCGATAAAAAATGGGAAGGAAACCTGATTATCGGTGTTCCCCCGCCCGATGGTGGTATCGTCCAGGAACTGAAAGATGGACCCTGGCGCGAAGGCTCGAAATATGAGCTGGCCGTCGTCCTGGAAAAAGACAATAAGCTCCCACCCGGTATCGAAGCGCACATCATTCGCAAACCAAGTTACCGCATGGGGATAAAAGCGGCCGAAACCCTAATCAATCGGATACTGGGTTACCGTGGGGAAACAACCTACGAAATCGTTCAGCAACGTGTTCAATTGATAGGAGAGGAAGAGACCGAACCCACCGCGGTACTAATCAGAGGTGAATCCTGACCATTGCGCACAACCGTCAACCGTAAAAACGTATACCCAAATCAAAGGGCGGACCCTCGCAGCGGAGTTTTTCAATCGCCCGACTCTTGAAGTCACGCGCGACCTCCTGGGCAAAAACCTCTGTCGCCGCCACAACGGGAAAATCACCCGGCTCCGCTTGACCGAACTGGAGGCCTACGACGGTCCCCACGACAAAGCCTGCCACGCTCACCGAGGTCGCACCCCGCGCAATGCCGTCATGTTCGGTCCGCCCGCTCATTGGTATGTTTACCTATGCTATGGAATGCATTGGTTGTTAAATATCGTGGTTGGGCCAAAAGATTACCCCGCCGCCATCCTCATACGCGGTGCGGGAGGCATCAGCGGCCCTGGCCGCTTAACCCGCGCCCTCGACATCGATAAATCCACCAACCTCCTTCCCGCCACGAGGAAAAACGATCTATGGATCGAGGAAAACGGCCTCACCATCCCCGAAAAGCAAATCGCCCGAACCCCCCGCATCGGAATTGAATCCGCCGGTCCGCTCTGGGCCGGAAAACCCTACCGCATGGTCTGGAATCGCGACTGACCTCAACTCAACCATGCGACCCGATACCCATTCCAGCACAAGGAAAAAGGCGAGACGATTGAGCCAAACATATCAGGCCATATCCAGAGCCACCTCACAATCGCCCGGAATAGCCGACGGCTGCTCTGGCGAAATAGGACACAACCTGCAAAAACTCTAGCCGCTGCTCCCGATCAAAACAGAAATGGCACGGGAGGAGGGGCTCGAACCCCCGACCC
>JAJFLT010000306.1 GCA_021772555.1 Opitutales bacterium
GGCGGGATTGAAGGGTTTTACGAGTGTTCATCCACAGACGCCGTTGGAAGATGGGCAAGGATGCCTGGAGATTTTATTCGAGATACAGGAATGGTTCAAAGGGATCACCGGTCTGCCCGCGGTGACAACACAACCGGTGGCCGGGGCTCAGGGAGAGCTTACCGGAATCAAGCTTTTCCGTGCTTACCACCGGGACCGTGGTGAAACTGATCGCGATGTCGTTCTGATTCCGAGAACAGCCCACGGGACGAATTTCGCCACTGCCGTGATGGCGGGATTCGGTTCCGCCCAAGCCGGTGAAACCAATGGCGGTATCGCCCTGCTGGAGGCCGACCAAAAAGGAATGATCGACCGCCGGGACTTGGAGGAACAAATTGAGCGATTCGGCCGGCGCATCTGCGGGATCATGATTACGAATCCCAATACCAGCGGAATATTTGAAACCCATTTCAAGGAGATTGCGGATGCGATTCACACTGTCGGCGGTCTCGTTTATATGGATGGGGCCAATATGAATGCCATCGCCGGTTGGGTCGATTTGGGTGCGCTCGGCGTTGATGCGGTGCACAACAATTTGCACAAAACCTGGACCATTCCCCACGGCGGTGGCGGCCCCGGGGACGCTATTGTGGCGGTCAGTGGTAGGTTGGCCGATTATCTGCCGGGCCGTTTGATCGAAAAAAAGGATGGCTGCTTCTTTGCCGTAAAACCTACCAAAAGCATTGGCTCATTCCATCGGCACTGGGGAAATTTTGCCCATAAGGTTCGCTGTTATGCCTACATGCTGCGCCTGGGGAATGAAGGGATTCGCCGGATGTCGGCTATGGCGGTGCTTTCCTCGCGGTATCTTTATGAAAAACTACGCAGTGCCTATCCTACGCTTCCGCTTAACGCTGAGGAAGTGCCCCGCATGCACGAGTTCATTCTAACTTTGAACGAAGCCGACTTCGAGGCTTTGGAAAAAGCAGGCATACCCAAGGCTCTGGCTGTCACGCGTTTGGGCAAATTGTTTCTGGATTTCGGATTTCACGCTCCCACGGTGGCCTGGCCAGAGGCTTTTGGCGTCATGATCGAACCGACTGAAAGCTACACCAAGGCCGAGTTGGACCGTTTCGCGGAGGCCGTCCGGCATATTCTGAAAATCGTGCGGGAAAAACCGGAGGCGCTCAACCATACACCGTTTTTCACACCGGTGGATCGCGTCGATGAAGTTTCCGCCAACCGGCACCTCATTTTGAGCGAAAACCTGGACGCTCTGCCCAAGCTTTCCCCCAATCGGCTCGACCCCGAAACACTAGCCAAAATGAGCGTTCCTGAAATTTTTAATAAAATCATTTCCAGTTGTTAGGTTAGGTTCCAACCATGACTTCGCCGCCCCGGATCAAAATTTGCTGTATTGGTAGTGTGCAGGAAGCCCGTTTGGCCATCCGCTATGGCGCCGATGCTCTGGGGTTGGTTTCGCACATGCCGAGCGGTCCGGGAGTGATTTCCGAGGATTTGATTGCCGAAATCGCCGGCATCACCCCGCCCGGGGTGGCCTCCTTTTTGCTCACCAGCCTGCAGGATGTGCCTTCAATTATCAGCCAGCACCGGCGCTGCCGGACCAATACTCTACAATTGGTTGACCGGCTGGAAGAGGGTAGTTTTGAGGATTTGCGCGAAGCCTTGCCGGGAATCTCCATCGTTCAGGTGATCCATGTGCGAGGAGAGGAATCGGTGGACGAGGCGCTGGAAGTGGTGGCTCATGTCGATGCCATTCTCCTCGATTCGGGGAACCAATCCTTAAAAATCAAGGAACTGGGAGGCACGGGGCGGACCCACAACTGGGATCTAAGCCGGAGAATTTGTGAAGAAGCGAAAATCCCGGTCTTTCTGGCGGGTGGATTGAACCCGGACAATGTGGACGCCGCCATCAAACAGGTTCGACCCTTCGGATTGGATCTCTGCTCCGGCGTTCGCACCAATGGTCATTTGGATGAAGAAAAACTGGCCGCATACGTTGAAAAAATTCGCAATTGCGTATCCAGTTAGAGATACCGGAAGAAGGATGCCAGTGTTCAGGTTTCGGGACTCGACAGGCAAATCATCGGTTGATAAAAAAACCATCCTGCGTCTTTCACCCTGGCACCTCTCCTGTCCATTCCGTCAATAGTGTAGAGAATTTGAAGTCGTTTATTTAGAATGAAGCCAAACCTACTTATCGCAGTTATTTTTTTGGCCTCGGCCGGATGTTCCCGAACCACCTCGGAAAGACCGGAATCGCAGTTGGAAACCGTTTTGGTGGAAACCGCTGAAGTCGTCCGCGAGGTGATACCATCCATTGAGATGGTGGTGGCCACCATACGGCCCGAGAGCGTGGCCTCGATCGCGGCTCAAATTACGGCGCCTATTCAGGAATTGCATGTATCACTGGGTGATGTAGCGGCGCCGGGCGATCTGCTCATCAAACTGAACGAGACGGAGATTCGCGCGCGGTTGATTCGGGCCGAAGCCCAACTGAAGCAGGCTGAGAATGAACTTGCCAGGGTGGAAACGCTTTTCCAGCACCAGGCTTCCAACCAGCGCGATCTGGATACTGCCGTGGCCCATTTCGACATATCTACAGCGCAGGTGACGGAGGCCCGCACCATTCTGGGCTACACGGAAATACGGGCCCCTTTTGACGGGGTCATTACCCATAAGGCGATCAACCCAGGAGATTTGGCCACACCGGGCCGGACGTTGCTGGTTTTGGAAAACCCCAGGAAATTGCGGGCGGAAGCGGAAGTGCCGGAAGAACTTTTGCCAAACCTGCAGCCCGGCCAGGAAGCGCTCGTTGTGGTGGACAGCCGGCAGATACGAATTACGGGAAGGGTTAGTGAAATTTCTCCCGCCGCCGATCCCGCCTCGCGCACCTTCCTGGCCAAAGTCGATTTGCCCGCAAATGAAAAACTGCTCTCCGGCCAGTTCGCCCGCGTTGGCATTCCCGCCGGAACGCGAGAAGTCCTGCGCGTTCCTGGTGCGGCGGTTTTGCAACGTGGACAGCTCGAGTTGGCCTTCGTTATAGAAAATGGGAAGGCGCTTTTGCGTATTGTAAAAACCGGAACCGTTTGGGTGGATTCGGTGGAGATTTTAGCCGGACTCGATGTGGGCGAGCGGGTTGCCATCAGCGGTTTGCAACAATTGGCAGACGGGCAACCGGTCGAGACTAAACCATGAGCCCACAACCTTCAACTTCGGAAGGAGTTGCCGGAAAGACTGCCGCTCTCTTTATCAATTCCAAGCTGACGCCTATATTTATCGTCGTTTCGGTTTTGTTGGGAGTCGCCGCCGTTTACCTGCTGCCACGGGAGGAAGAGCCGCAGATCAAGGTTCCCATGGTGGATGTGTTCGTGGCCATGCCGGGGGCCAGCGCACGCGAGGTCGAACAGCGCGTCACCCGTCCCATGGAAATGCTGCTGTGGGAAATTCCGGGGGTGGAATACCTCTACTCGACCTCGAGCCCGGGCCAGAGCCTCGTCATCGTTCGATTCAAAGTCGGGGAAGAAATTGAAAACAGCCTGGTCAAACTGAACCAGAAACTGGAGACCAACTTCGACCGCATCCCGCATGGGGTCAGCCGCCCGCTTATCAAACCGAGAACGATAGACGATGTGCCCATCCTGGCTCTTACTTTTCACAGCTCTGTCTACGATCATTTCACCCTGCGAAGACTTGCCGCCGAGGTGAGCAATGAAATCAAGCGCATCCCGCAAGTGGCCGAGACGACCATTATCGGGGGGACGCGGCGGCAGGTAAGAGTTCTGCTCGACCCGGTGACGCTGGCCTCCCGCAACATCAACGCCGCCGCCATCGCCCCCATGCTACGGCAGGCCAACCGGCAGACCCTCTCGGGCCACCTCACCCGCGACAACACCGACATCGTTATGGAAACGGGCTCTTTCCTCACCACTGTCGATCAGGTGGGAGATATCGTGGTCCGGGTGGCCAACGGAAAACCGGTCTATCTTCGGGAAATCGCGGAGATTATCGACGGGCCGGAAGAGCCCGATAACTATGTCCTTTTTGGCCATGCAAATAGTGAGGAAGAAGCCGCCGTAACCCTCAGTATTGCCAAGCAACCCGGTTCCAATGCCATTTCGGTAGTTGATGAAGTTATGGAGAGGGTCGACCGGCTGAAGGGCCGGTTGATTCCCCATGACATCGCCGTAACCGTAACCCGCGACTACGGGGCGACCGCGGCGGAGAAGTCGAACGAACTGTTGCTGCATATGTTTATCGCCGTTTTCGGAGTCGTCGCTCTGATTTGGTTTTTTCTCGGCTTTCGGGAATCCATTGTGGTGCTGATCGCCATTCCCTCGACCCTCGCCCTCACCCTGCTGGTCTTTCTCCTTTACGGTTACACCCTCAACCGCATCACCCTCTTTGCCCTCATCTTTTCCATAGGTATATTAGTGGACGACGCCATCGTTATGGTGGAGAACATCGTGCGGCATGTCCGCATGCCTGCCAACAAGGGGAACCCGGTCCAGGCGGTGGCTTTGCGGGCGGTGGCGGAGGTGGGCAACCCGACCATTTTGGCAACTTTGGCGGTGGTTTTTGCCATTGTGCCGATGGCTTTTGTGGGCGGATTGATGGGGCCTTATATGCGACCCATCCCGGTTGGGGCCAGCGCCGCCATGGCCTTTTCGCTTTTCATCGCTTTCGCCGTGACGCCCTGGGCTTCGGTGCGCATCCTCAAACTTAAAAATGACCGGGAAAATGGAACGGGCGCGCAGGATACAGAAAAAGAGGATTGGTTTACGCGCATTTACCGGCGATTGATGCGGCCCCTTTTAACGGTGGGGTGGGTGCGCTGGACTTTTCTGGGAACGATCCTGGCGCTCCTTTTGGGGGCAGTGAGCTTAGTTGCCATTGGCTGGGTGAAAGTAAAGATGCTTCCCTTCGATGATAAGTCGGAGTTTCAACTCGTCCTCAACATGCCGGAGGGCAGCACCCTTGAGCAAACCGCCCGGGTGGCACGCGAACTGGCGGCGGTGGTCAAAGAAGAGCCGGAAGTGGTTGATTGCCAG
>JAJFLT010000307.1 GCA_021772555.1 Opitutales bacterium
AAAACCCTTTGACCGGATTGGGTGTCTATTTGAAAACGAAAATTATCCTGCCCGAAAACATCCGGTTTCTTGCGCAGTACCACGTCTCGTATCCCGAATACCGGTTGGGGATTGCCTTGCCCGAACGGTTGCAGGCACTCCATTTCATTCAGTAAATCTTTTCCTATATCCTCCGGTTCGATCCAGCAGGCCAGCTCCAGTTCCCTCGCCGCAGTCGAATTTTTCAGCAGTTCACTAATGGCTTGGTGGAAGATTTTTTGTAATTCCGGTAAGTTTGACGGATGGATGGAGATGCCGATGGCCATGGGGTGGCCACCCCAGCGGTCGAGCAGTTCATCGCAATTTTTCAATACTTCGACCAGGTCGACGCCTTTTATGCTCCGCCCAGAGCCTTTGGCCAAATCGCCTTCGTTGCCCATGACGATGCAGGGACGGCGGTATTTCTGAACCAGGCGGCTGGCCACCGCCCCGACCACTCCGGGGTGCCAGTCCTCATGGTGCAGTATATAACCCGCTTGATCGGCAAGATGATCCTTGATGAATGCTTCCGCCTCCTGGCAGATTCCGATTTCAATTTCTTTGCGATCGGTGTTCATCTTTTCCAGGGCGTCGGCAGCCTCGCCGCATTCTCCCCAGTTTTCGCAAAGGAGCAGGTCGACCGGTAAAATGGCATCGCCGAGACGACCACTGGCATTGATGCGGGGTCCCAGGCGAAAAGAGATTTCAACCGGCGTGACCTTTTCTCCCAGGGACATACCGCTGGTTTCAAAAAGGGCTTTTAAGCCCAGCCGCTGGGTATTTTGGAGCCTGTCCAATCCTGCTTTGGCCAATATGCGGTTTTCTCCCTGCAAAGGCACGAGGTCGGCCACCGTGCCCATCGCAACCAGGTCGAGATACTCCTTGAGTTGAATGGTGCGGGCTTGTTCATCGCCTTCCAGTCGCAGTTGTTTGAGCAGCCCGTGGACCAGTTTGAAAACCAGACCAACCGTGCAAAGGTGCTGCCAGGGTTCTTTCTCGTCGTCAAAAATCCTTGGATTGACGAGGATGCAGTCGGAGGGTAGGGGTTCATTGGAGGAATGGTGGTCGACGATGATGACATCGATTTGCTGTTCCCGTAGTGCGGCTACCTCGGTACGGGAGTTCGTTCCAGAGTCCAGGGCGATGAGCAATTGCGGTTTTTCTCCTTCCAGAATCCGATCGATGCCTTTAGCTGAAAGACCGTAGCCCTCATGCAGTCTTCGCGGGATCATATAGCGCGGATAGATTCCATAAAGGCGCAAGATGCTTACCAGAAGGACCGTGCTGGTGACCCCATCGACATCGTAGTCGCCGTAAATAAGAATATTTTCGTTATTCTTCATGGCCCGCCGCAACCGCTCCACCGCCTTATCCAAATTAGTCAGGCGGAAAGGGTCGTCCAGGTTTCGCAGCCGGGGCTCCAGGTATCGCCGGGCGGATTCTTCCTCGTTCAGTCCGAGCTGGATGAGCAACCGGGCCACAATCGGATGAAGGGAAAACTGGTTTCGCAGTGCGCTTACCTGGTTTTCAGCAGCAGGCAGGCAGGTCCAACGCATGGGTAGGCAACGAAAGAGTTATTGAGTTGATTTGGAGGCCTTGCGCGAAGATTGCCAATCGTACTCCGGGAGGATATGACGTTCCTCGACATGGCGACGATCTTCCCTATGGTACCAGAAGAAAACCGGGCTGGCGATAAATATCGAAGAAAATGTGCCCGTGAATATACCGATGATGAAGACCAGGGCAAAATCTATGACTACTCCGGCGCCCCAAATATAAAGCGCCGCAGTGGCCAGCAAAGTCGTCAGGCTGGTCAGCAAGGTGCGCCCCAGGGTACGGTTGATGGCCTGGTTCACCACCCCGCGCAGGTTTATGCCGGGATTGAGGGTCAATTCTTCCCGGATGCGGTCGAACACGACGATGGTGTCGTTCAATGAGTAGCCGATGATCATGAGCACGGCTGCCACCATGGGGGCGGAAAACTGGCCGCTTCCGAATCCCAGCGAACCGAGCAGCACATACAGGCCGATGCTCATGAGAATATCGTGCACCGTCGCCACCACGGCCCCGACACCGTATCCAAACTCGAACCTTACGGCCACATAAAAGAGGATGAAAACAAGGGCCAGTGATATCGATTTAACGGCGCTCCATTTGACTTCGGTGCCGACAGAGGCGCTGATCGTCGTTTTGCCCACAAGTTCCAGGCCTGCGCCAGGATGGGCTGACTGCAAAGCGGCCATAACCCGATCTCCCATGTCCACCCGGGTGGTGATTTTGAGATTTTCGTTACCCTGTCCGATGGTCGTTTGAAAGACCGAATTTACCTCTCCCAAATTGTTTTCCCTGGCCGCGTCGGCAATTTGCTGGGAAGTCAGTTTTTGCTCGAACTTGAGGATCAGTTCCTCTCCGCCCGTGAAGTCGGTTCCGTATATATGGTCCTTGTTGATGACAACGGCGGAAAGGCCGATCAGCACCACCACCCAGGAAGAGAAAAAAGCGTATTTGCGAAAATTGAGAAAAGGGATGTTGGTGGTCTTGAGGAAACTTTTTACCATCATCTTTTTGACGATGCCGGTGTTGACCAGCATTTCCAGCAGTGCCCGGCTGACCACCAGGGCGCAGAACATCGAGGCCAGAATGCCGATGGCCAGAGTGACCCCGAAGCCCTTGACTGGACCGGTTCCCAGCCAGATGAGGATTCCTGCCGTGATGAGGGTGGTCACATTGGCGTCCACGATGGTTGAAAGCGCCTTTTGATAACCCGTTATGAGAGAAGTGGACAGTTGCTTCCCCTCCCGCAATTCCTCGCGGATTCGCTCAAAGATGAGGATATTGGCGTCCACCGCCATCCCGATGGTCAGGACCAGGGCGGCCACACCGGGCAGGGTTACGGTGGCCCCCAGACTGGACAAGGTACCGAATACGATGACGATGTTGAGGCCCACCGAAATGACTGCCACGAGCCCCGCCGAGACGTAATAAAGAATCATGAAGATGATGACCAGAAAGGCCCCGATTTGGAAGGCGGTGATGGAGGCGTCCCGCGCGTCTTCAGCCAAGGAGGGGCCGACCTCGTAAATTTCATCATATTCCAGCCCCACTTTAAGCGGATTGTTGAGCACATTGGCCAACTCGAGGGCCTCCCGTTGGGTGAACCGTCCGGTGATTTCCGCCCCGCCCCGGATTTCCTGCTGCACAGTTGGAGCGCTGTAGAGTTTGCCATCGAGAATGATTGCCATTTGCCCAACACTCCCGGTCGATTGGTTTTTTTCTGCAATCATGCGGGTGACATTGGCAAAGGTGTTTCCTCCATCGCCGGTAAAGCGCAGGAGCACCCGATACCCACCGAATTCATTGGGCGCGGCGAAGGCCTCGTCGATAATGTCCCCGGTCATGGCGGGCGGTCTTTTGATATAGTAGGCGACTTCCGAAACATTTCCCGTGCGGGAATCCTCCCGTTCTTCGATCATGGGGATGTAGCCGAGGGGAGTGTCCGGTGTGTTCTGCGGATTGGCGTTGCGGTGGACTTCGCAAAATTCAAGTTTTGCCGGTTTACCGATAACATTGATAATGTTCGGGTTGTCCTTGGTCGAAATTCCCGGCATCTGCACCTCGATGCGGTTGTCTCCCTTGAGTCTGATAATGGGCTCCGCCACTCCCAGGCCGTCCACGCGTTTACGCAGAATTTCCACCGCCTTGGATAGCTGGTCGTCCCGCACCACCTGATTCGGGTCCAGGTCGGTTTCGTTCACTTTAAAAGTAATGGCGATGCCGCCCTTCAGGTCGAGGCCCAGTTTGACCTTTCCCTGCGAGTTTTTCAACAGCTCTCCCAAGAGGATATCGTTGCGTTTATTGCGGTTTCTGATGTCGCTGCCATCGATCTGTGGAACAAACTTCTGGAAATCGATATTTTCGGACTCAACGAGATTCTTCAGAGCCACAAAAAGGCTGGGTTCCTCTTGGGTTTCGACCCGATCGCTGGCCCTTCCCTTAAGCTCGTTGAAATCTTCGATCTCCGCCGTGATTTGGGCGTCGATATAATCCTCGAAAGGTGTGTCTTTGGGCGGGACGATGTTCAATATGGCCCAGCCCACCACAGCGATGGTCAAAAGGCTTTTCCAAATAATGCTTCCAGTCATGGCGATTTTTGATGCGGTGCGATGAAATGTTTCCAAGGGATGGATTTAACTGCGGGGAACCACGGTTTGAACGGAGCCTTTGCTCACTTCCACCTTGGTGTTTTCGGCAATTTTTATAACGAAACGATCCGCTTTAACATTGGTGATTTCCCCGTAGATGCCTCCGTTGGTCAATACCGTATCCCCGGTTTTCAGCTCCGTCAGCATTTTCTGATGTTCTTTCTGTCTCTTTTTCTGTGGCGCCAATAGTAAAAACCAGAGCCCCGCAAAAAGCAGAAGATAGAAAATGAGCATTGAACCCATGCCTTGGCCTGAAGTCTGGCCCTGGGCTATGAGGCTCGTATTCAAAGTTTGTATAATGTGGTTCTCCATGGAGACGGCTAGAAACTATCTCAAATTCGAAGATGGCGCTACAAACATCATTCATCAGCGAATTTGAGATAGGTTCTAATGTTAAAAGTGAGACAATGAAGATGACTGAGGCTCAAATAGCAAGGAAGAAAAGTGGCCTCAAAGCCGTCTCATTCAGCGATAGATTTTGAACTTGTGGAGGCCGAATTCTGTCCTTTGACTAGGAGTTGGCCTGCTTACAAACCCCCAATGTTTCTCCAAAAATTTCTCGCCCTATCGCTGTGCCTTTGCGCCACACCGATTGTCTTGCCCCTGTCGGCGGAAGAGGATCCTTCCGCCCACAACCATAAGTATGCGGATACCCTGCGTCCGGCTATAAGGGACTATGTTTCCTCGGGCGCTTATTTGGGGCTGGGGCTGGGAAGCGAACTGGTGCGGGAACCGGAGGACCGTTCAGAAAGGATTTCCCTCAAGGGTCAGCCCAGCGCGTCTCTGGTCTCGCGCATCGGCCTCAATGTCAGGCTAGGGGATGATCCCGAGGAACTGCCATTCAATATGCGCCACCAGGCTGAGCCCCACATCGCTCGCCATCCCATGAACCCGGACCTTGTGGTAGGCGCTTTTCAGGAGGGCCGATTTACCGACGGCGGGGCGGTCAATTGCGGTTACGCGGTCAGCCAGGATGGTGGTTCGAGCTGGAGCCGGGCCCTCATTCCCGGGTTGACTACTGTTTCCGGGGGAACCTTTGAACGGGCCTCCGACCCCGTGGCGGCGGTCGATCATCTGGGTAATATATACCTTAACACCCTCGGCATCACCCCTTTCCCCACCGGCAACAGAATTATGGTAAGTAAGAGTTCCGATGGCGGGCTTAGTTTCGATTCACCCGTAATGGCGGCGGAGCCCCCCGGTGAAGACGACTTTTTGGACAAAAACTGGATTGCCGTGAACTCATTCGCCGACACGGCCACCGCCGGGCGGGTTTTCACCTCCTTCACCAATTTTCGAAACGACGACACCGGTATTCCCATTATGGGCGTCTACAGTGATGATGGGGGAGAAAGCTGGAGTCCGCAGCCCATATTCGTCACTCCGGCCGACTCATTTTGTCAGGGTTCGCAGCCAGTGTATTTGCCCGACGGGGATTTGGCGGTTGTTTACTGGAATTTCAACAACGTCAGCGGCGGCTTTGGCGACGACCGCATCGAGGTAAGAATTTCCGAAGATGGTGGTGGCGTCTTTGGCCCCCCGCTTCTGGTGGTGAGTGGTTTTGCCGTTTATAATAACCCTGTCTTACGCAGCGGCACCTTTTTGCCATCCGCTACGGCAGACCGCGGTGAAGGCGGTTTGTTCGTCACCTATCAGGCGGTTGTGGGAGGCATCCCCAAAGTTATGTTCACCCGGTCAATCGACAAAGGCCAAACCTGGACGGCGCCCCTGGCGGCCAGCAACAATCCCGTCGGCAGTTCCATTGCCAGCCCCGCCATTTCCGTTTCGCCCGATGGCCACCATGTCACCATAATTTTTTACGATACCCGCGATAATCCGCAAGACGGCAATCTTTTCCATCTCTATCTGGCCGAGTCCTTCGATTCCGGCGATACATGGGAACCCAATAGCCGCCTCTCGGAATCCCCCAGCAATGCATTGTTGGCCCCGTTGACAGCGGGAGGGCGCATGTTGGGAGATTATCTGGGAGTAGTTCCCGCCCTCGGTGGTCAGAATCCCGGGGTGGCCATCTGGATCGACACCCGCACCGGCTCGCCGGACCCTTTTGCGGTATCCATCGATCGTCCGTTTCCCGATCCCTTTGTGGTGGGGGAGGGGGAGGGTGATGAAATCGCCGGGTTCCCCGGCTGGAACGCATCACCTTGGTACGGCGACTATTTTACGGATGCATGGCCTTGGGTGTATCATTCCCAGCATGGTTGGCAGTGGGTGAACCTGGAGAGCGGCTCGCAGGGAATATTTCTGTTCGATTTGGGTCTGAATGAATGGATTTTTCTCAATGAAAATTCCTACCGCTGGTTTTTTCTTTTTGGAGATACACCCGGGTGGGTCTGGTCCTTTCCGGATGGAAAGCCAGAAGAACGTTTTTTTGTGCGGGCGGACAGCGGTTGTATTTTCAGCGCCGGCTCCGGCTGTCCTTAAATTCCAGAATTTCTCATCGCCCTCGCCAACATATTAATCCGATTTTAGCCACATTTCGACAGTCTAGATTTGAATGAATATCGATTAAATTGAAAAATAAGCGGTAACGATGACTATTTTTATTGCTTTTCTAGGGTGAACACCCTAGTTCCAGTAGTTGAAATTACCTAGATAAATAATTACCTACAACTTTTTCTCCGGGGGGAGCATGAAAAGTAAGAAAAGTTTCACACTAGTTGAAATCATGATCGCGGTTGTGATCATCGGTTTATTACTATCCTTTGCGGTTCCCGCAGTATTCAAGGTTTTCGGTAAATCCCAGATTACCCGTTTCGTTAACGACCTGAAAATTGTTTCTACCGCATTTGAATACTTCAATTTCGAAAAAGGGTTTTACCCTCCCGATGCAGGCTCAGGCCAAATGCCGGAAGGCATGAAAGGATACTTGCGGGATTTTCCCTGGGGACTCACCACATGCATCGGCGGCAGTTGGGACTGGAAAAACGATGAGACTGTGACCGGTGGGATTGCCGTTGAGGACCACACATTGACCCAGGATTTGCTATCGGCCATCGACGAAGAGGTTGACGATGGCGATTTGTCCACCGGACAATTTACGGGCAATTTGAATTGGTGCGTTTATTCACTGAACTAGGTTTTGGATCCGTGATAACGGAGTCCAAAAAATCACCTTAAATCCCGGCTGTTGCCGCCTCTTCGATTCGAAGATTGGGAATGCTGTCGCGTAATTGCCCGGCCTTGATGGTCCAGATCCAGTAACCGGGTTTGGCTAACGTTTCGATAAAATCCAGTTGTTTTGCAACTGCCTCGAAATCCTCTTTTTCCCAATAGTGGATGGCCAGATTGTAGGCTGCCTCGGCTCGGGTGGAATCAAGCGCGGTTTCATCACCGGCAATGGCTTCCAGGGTTTGCCGGGCTTTGTCTGCCTGGCCATTTGATAAATTGGCCATGGCGTAGCCGAGTAGCGCCCGACCGGCATAGGGAGAATCTCCTAAAATCTGAGACGCTTTTTCATAGTGTTCGGCAGCTTCCCGGTACTGCTTTTGCTCGTATTCTTCGTGGGCTGCCTGCAGGTAGGCGAACCCGCCCAGCGGGTGGCCGGAATGTTCCGATCCGAAGGCGATGAGATCGACGGTGTTTTCGGTTTCCTGGTAGGCGGTCTGTATCTTCTCTACCCTGCGCTGGGCAATATACCCTGAAAACTGGTATGCCATGACAGCCACAACCACGAGGGCAACGGCCATGATCACCCGGTTTCCGTGTACGCTCCAGAATTGGAGTAGCTGATCTTCGAAATCGCCATCCCCGAGCGGCGTTTCTTCAGGCGCTGCCGGAGGCGTGGGAGTCTCTATGACATTTCTCTTTTTGGATGATTTCCTTTTCATATGCTGGGCAAAACCAAGAGGGTTCTCAAACAAACCGAGGCAAGTCAATCATCTTCCTGAATCCCTTTTTACATAACCTATCTCAAAATCGATGATGTTGATGCAGAGAGCAATTATGTGTTTGAGCAAAGCGCGACTGGGTTTGCCGGGCTGGAAGCCCTTCTACCCAGACGGAACGCCGCCCAAATACATAATTGCCTCTGTTCGAAGGATTTATGCGGCATAGCGACACCTCGCGCCCGAGGGGCTTCCAGTCCATCTAGGCGCAAAGCCGCCTGGCATCAGCCGCCATGGCGCTACAAACATCATTCATCAGCGAATTTGAGACAGGTTCTATTAAAAAGAGAAAATTTTTTGCTTGGTGCCGATACAAGAGTCGGCTAATAGATGGTTTTTTCTCTTATCTTAGTGAATCCAGAAACTTTTACCGGACCAGTTATGAAAATGCTCAAAGACGAAGCGGAGTCCCGCGATGAGGCAGTCAGTATCCGTAATATCATGCAGAAAAGATTCCTCGAGGAGAGGAAGGTCTTCCTCTGGGGGGAAGTTAGTGATGAAAGCTGCCGCGAGGTTACGGATAAACTCTTCTACTTGGAATCGACCGGCCCGGGCCAGGAAATCATTTTTTACATGAACACCCCTGGCGGCTCCATCACCGCGGGCATGGCTCTTTACGACACCATGAATCTGATCAGCTCACCCATTACGGTAGTCGTCACGGGTATGGCCGCCAGCATGGGCTCGGTGCTCTTATGCGCCGGGGAAAAGGGCAAACGGTTGCTTTACCCCCATTCCCGAGTTTTGATCCACCAGCCCCTCATTACGGGTCGCATGATGGGTGCGGCCGTCGATATCCATATTCAGGCCCAGGAAATGGAAAAGCTGCGCGATGAGCTGAACGGCATTCTGGCGGAAAGTTCCGGCCAGGCCCTCGAGAAAATCCGGCAGGACACCGACCGCGATTTTTACATGAATGCCCAGGAAGCCATCAATTACGGCCTGGCCGACGCTATCGTGGATAAAGTTTAAGTCTGCCCCGGCAGTTTGGCCCAAATTTGTTCTCCCAACATATGCATGCAAGGGGGAACAGGTATTTCCTATTCCCCCTTGCAAGCATGGGAGCGATAATGCTACTGAAGAATGCAGTTTTCTTAATGCCGTCCGGCCGTCACGCCTCCGTCAACCGGAAGTGTGGTTCCGGTAATCCAGGTTGAATCGCTTCCGGCCAGGAAAAGGATAGCCGATACGATATCACGAGGCTGGCCATTGCGCCCCAGAGGATGGAAGGCGTCGAATGTGGGCAGTGTTGCGGCAACTTCTTCATCACTCAAGAAGGTGTTGTAAACCGGGGTCTCCACCACCGCCGGGGCGATATTGTTGACCCGGATGTTGTCCGAAGCAAACTCAAGTGCCAGATTGCGGGTGAGGGCATGAACGCCGGCTTTGGCCGCGGAATAGGCGCTTGAGGGCGTGGCATTGACGGCCTGATCCGCCCACATGGAGCCGATGTTAACGATGGCTCCGCCACCGCGTTTCCGGATTTCGGGAATAGCTGCCTGTGAGGCGAAAAAGGTCCCTTTGAGAATGATTTCGATGTAGGAGTCCAAATCCTCCTCAGTGTGGTCGAGGAAAGAGGTTGGTCGGAAAATCCCGGCATTGTTAACCAGGATGTCAACACCCCCGAAGGCCTCAACGGCAGTTTCGACCAATTTTTCTGCAACTTCTTTTTTCCCGATCGAACCGGCAACCGTCCGGATGCGCTCTCCACTGGGATCAAGTTCCTGTGCCGTATTCAGAAGAACCGATTGACGGCGGCCGTTGATGACGACTTTGGCGCCATCTGCCAGGAAAGCGCGGGCGGATTCTTTTCCAATTCCGGTGCCGCCACCGGTGATGATTACGATTTTATTTTGATATTTCATGTTATTTTAAGTCCTTATATTTTAGATTTTAATCTTTGAGTTTCGAATTCGTAGTCGCGATAATTTCGTAATCATTTCATAAAAAACGAGTTACACACCTTGTTGACAGGTAGGTACCAAAAGGTTCTTCTTTTTGAAAATGAAGGACATAGAGAAGCAAAAAAATTCCCTCCATTACCATAACTGAGGTCACGGCATTCATGGTCAGGTGCAAGTGGTCCTTGAGTATTTTTGAGCAAATTTCCCAAGGGATCAACCGGCCGGGTCAAATTCAGAAAAGCATCGACGGCCTGAGCACCAAAGTGATGAACCAATGCCTGCGCAAACACCTTGAATACGCCATCCTCGATCGCCGGCAGTTTCCGGAAATCCCGCCCAGGGTCGAATACGGCATCACCCCCTTTGGCAAAAAATTCATCCGCACCCTCGAAGCCATCCACGATTTAGACGCAGAAATACGCTCGGGGAAATAAGACCCGGGCGCTGGCAACGAATTTCGAATTTTCCCATTTTCCCGCCGAATTTTGTTGCTCTTACCTCCCGCCGGATTTACAATTTAGGATAACACGATACTACAATATAGATGCTGTACATCGCACATCTATTCCTGCTTCAAAACAAAACTTGGGTAGCCGGTGTTTATATATAATTCAAGAGGGGCTTCCGGGACGGCTCTGTTTGGAGAAAGTACTGCTTAACCGATATGAAAATCATTAATCACTTCACAAAAAATGATTGTACTGGCATTTTTCGGTGGCAAATATTCGCCACTATCCTGGCTATTCTTTTTGCCGGGCAAACATTTCCGGCCATTGGTCAGGACCTAGAGAACGATGGAGCCGATGATGCTATTATCGTTGATATCGAGGAGGGACTGCGGCGCGTGCGCGTCCTTGTCAGGGATTCCCCATCCGGTGCCTGGAATCTGTATTCCATGGCTCATCTGGATGGCCGGGCGGGAAAATTGAAACTACCTGTTCCATCAGGAGTAGCGGTTGAGGATATCCGCGTTCAAGCCACCGGCGCCGATCCTTTTCCGCACGCTTATTACAGGGGGAAGAGGCGTTTTGAAGAGAGTGTTACCGACTCCACTGGTCAGTTGTTTATTGACGGGCTTTTTGGCGGTGTCACCATCACCGCCGACACTGATCTTGCCGAAGGAGTCGCCGACTTCGATCAAGGAAACACCAGAAATGCCGACCCGGCCGAAGTGGTTGAGTCGGACATCTGGAAAATTCGGGGAACCACCCTATATTTTTTCAATCAATTCCGCGGGCTGCAGGTCTTTGATCTGGCGGATCCCTCGCAACCAACTCTGCTCGCATCTTTTCGCCTTCCAGCCGCTGGAGAGGAGCTTTATATGCTCGACGAGGATCATGCCGTCCTGATCGCCAATACCTTCTTGAACGACGGCTCCGGAGGCTCCGAATTGATCAATGTCGAACTTGGCGGGAGTGAGCCGCTCATCACCAGCCGCCTGGCCTTGCCCGGTTTCTACAACGATAGTCGCCTTGTGGGATCGATTCTTTATGTTGTTTCACAAAGCAACCGAATCGTGGCAGAAGGCGATGGTAATGTATTCCGGCCCAATTATTTCCTTTCCGCCTGGGATATGAGCGAACCGAATCAACCTTCGCTCCTCGCTGAAATCGAAAAAGACGGAACCGTTGGCGTGGTTAACGCCACCAGCGAACACTTTTTAGTTGGAACGGTTAATCACGATACCTCCGGCACCAACCTGACAGTATTCGGTTTGGGTGGCCAAGACGGAATTCCCCTCGAGATTACCGAAGTTGAATTGGAAGGTGCCGTCAGCGACAAATTCAAACTGCGGCTACGCAACGGTGTTTTAACCGGAATATCCCAGGTTTGGCGCAGGGTGGGACCGGGGAGCCGTCGAATCACCAAACTGGAAACCTTTGCCATCGATGAAGAGGCTAAAACGGCGAGACCACTCGGAGCGCTGGAACTGGCCGACAACGAAACTCTGCATGCCACCCGTTTCGATGGAGACCGCGTTTATGTGGTTACTTTTCTGCAAATCGATCCGCTCTGGGTAATCGAT
>JAJFLT010000308.1 GCA_021772555.1 Opitutales bacterium
AGATGGCGTGACTGCTAATGTGGTTGTTAAACCCAGTTTTGGCATGGGGGAGGTGGCTGCCCGGCTGATCATCCGCAGAATCCGCGGTTATCGAGGGGAAATCACTCACGAAACGGTCAAACATAAGGTTATTTTGAATACGAGTCGTCGCGTAAGCACCCCAAAAACTTCGATTCCGGTGCCCGCCCAGGCTTAAAAACACGAACTAAATTTCCTTTGTCCTTCTTTGGAAATTAGGCGCGCCTCCCCAATCCGTGGCAAGGACGGTGGCATCGAAGCTTTTTTTCATAAGACTCAGTTTCAATTCCCTGCACGCAGGGTCGTCCCACAAATTGTCAAATTCACCAGCATCCTTTTCCAGGTCGTACAATTCTCCCAAATCGTAGCCGTGGTAAACGACAAGCTTGTAACGATCGGTACGAATCATCGTTCCATAGCCGGGTTTTCCGTCCCGATTGTTATTGGATTCCGCGTCGTAGCTTTCACAACGGGCGAATTCCCTGAAGCGGTGCGGATTTGCCCTGCCGAACAGAATGGGGGTCAAGGAGCGACCCTGCATGTGCTCCGGTACAGGTAGGTCGGCCAGATCGAGCAGCGTTGGGGTGATGTCGATCAACTCGACCAGGCCAGTGGCTTTGGTTCTCGCCTGAAAGCGCTTCGGCCAATTGAAAATCAGGGGCACGCGAACTCCTCCTTCGTAAAACCGGCAACCCTTGTAGAGCAATCCATGGTCGCCGAGCATCTCTCCATGATCGGAGGTAAAAACCACCACCGTATTGTCAATCTGGCCGGTCTCTTCCAGAAGATCCATGATTTCGCCAATTTGGTCATCTATCTGAGTGATGAGGGCATAATAATAGGATTTTACCGCGCCGGCGTCCATGCGCCCACCCAGATAATTTTCCGTTTGGCCCTTTCGTTTGCCAATCTCCAGTTCATCGGGCGGATTGGCTTTTCGTTGGAACGGGATCAAATCCAGTCTTTCCTGCTGATGAAGGTCCGACGGACGATACAGTGGTGATGGCATAGCATCGGGATCGTAGCGGCCCAAATACTCCTTAGCCGGATTAAAAGGCGGATGGGGGTAAAAGAAATTCACACTGGCGAACCATGGTCTTTGGCGGTCTTTTTGAATGAATTCCCGTGTCTTTTCACCGCACCAGGTGGTCTGGTGGTATTTAGCCGGGATACCGTCAGGATCGTTAAGCAAGGCGCTTAAATCCCCACCTCGTGCCTTTACCCAGTCCGCGTAATCATGGCCCTGGGTGATCGGGTAGTGGGGCGGGTGCCAATGGGGGGCATGGCTGTAATGCCAGTAGGAATAGCCGTCATTCGTTCTTTTTTCCACGCCTCTGCCGACGGTGTTGAGGTGCAATTTTCCGACCAGACCGCATTCGTATCCACCATCGCGGAAAAGTTTGGACACTAAAGGAACCGCGCTGGGAAAACCCTCCACCCCATTGCCATTGATATGCAGAGTGCTAGGATAAAGGCTAGTCATGAAACTGGCCCTGCTGGGTTGGCAAATCGGGTTTTGGCAATAGGTCCGCGTAAAAGCGACCCCTTGATCCACCAAACGGTCCAGGTTAGGTGTAATGATGTGCGGATTGCCCAGAGCGCCGATTGTATCGAAACGCTGTTGATCAGTGCAAATCCACAAGATGTTGGGCTGTGCTTCAGGCATGGAATTGCCAGGTTGGAGGGAATTCGTTGTCATATGTGATCTCGGAATGATAGACCCCGGAAATGAGCATATCTTCGCGTTTAAGAAGGCCTTTGTTGCGGCCTGCTGTTAATGGGTGCTTCAAACCGCGTGGACGGACGAAATATGTTAGCTTTCCCTTGTTTCCGCCAGTATGGGGCAAGAGGCGGCAAAAATGGATGGTGGGGGCGGATTCCACCTGAATCGGCAGGCCCTCTTTGATACTGTCGAAAACTACTGCTGATTTCGTTATCCGATAATTATCATCCGGATCGATATCCAGAATGTTTAGTGGAATACGAACATCAGTCAGATGGTTATATGGTGATTTCTCTTGATCCGTTGTGCATACGCGCACAATCCCGTCGGGAAAATGGAAAGTTGTGCGGGGACAGATGCTCCTGACGGAGTCTGAAAAAATCGGCTCTGGACTGAAATCGAACAGGTCGTCTGTTCTAAACCATACATTGCCCAAATAATTCCGTTGCGTGACGCGTGCCGAAACCAGCCAATCGTCTTTATAAGGGGCGATGGCGCCCTCGAAAATACCCATACCGTTCGGACCATCCAATATGGGTCCCGTTTCGACCCATTCATAACGTTTTATCGATTCATTCCAGCGGTAGAGAATAGCCGTACAAACCGACTTCAATGTATGCACGCCGCCGCCCCAATGAAGCAGAAACGCCCACTCCGTGCAATCCCGGTTGTAAGGGACCGGGACGACATAGCTTTGATTCATTTGTACGAATTCTTCATGGCGGCAAACCGCCTCGCCTTCCTCGTAGCCTTTCTGCCGCAGGGGGGCCACCGGACTGATAATTTCTATGTCGTCCTCGGAATCGTTCAATTTGAATTGCACCCAGTAATCCCGGTAACTTTCCGGGGACAGCTTTACTTCCGTTTCGTGTAAAAGGTAGTCTCTTTGCCGGTCCAGAACGCGGGGATTGGCTCGCCAGGAAGCGGCAAAATACCCGCCGTGCACCGCTGGTTTGCCGTTGATGACAGCTCCTTGGGGGACGCCGAAAGCAACCGAATGATTACAGAGCTTTACATAATGACTGCCATCACCTAGCGGATCCCAGTCCTGATCCGATTTATCGAGACAGCCCTCCGACAACACCTGCCCATCGGGAGTATCTTTTCGCACTTGATAAATAACGCTGCGATTGTCGTCACTACCACGAAAACTGCGGGTTTCGTAAATAATAAACCACCGGTCTTGGCTCATCTGAATGGTATTATGCTGAGCTGGCACATGATCGTTCGCTTTGCTTTCCCCTTCCAGACGGCATTGGTCTATGTAGTAACCTTGAGATTCAATTTTTTTGATCATGTTGAATGAATTGTAATTACAACCTATCTCAAATTCGCCGTAATAGGATGAATGCGGCTGCAAGCCGCACGAATCCTAGGAAGTTGTCCATAT
>JAJFLT010000309.1 GCA_021772555.1 Opitutales bacterium
CTTTTCCGCCAACACACCGCTCCTCTTTGAGGCGGGCACCGGCGTGGGCAAAAGCCTTGCCTACCTCGTCCCGGCGATTCTGCGGGCCGTCGATGCCGAGCGCCAATGCATCGTGTCCACCCACACCATTTCCCTGCAAGAACAGATCCAGACTAAAGACCTCAACCTCTGCCGGGAGCTCTTTCATCGCGTTCCGGAACTGGAAAAATACCGGGAATTCAAGTCCGCCTTGCTGGTAGGACGCGGGAATTATCTTTGCGGCACACGATTGGCACAGGCCATTTCCAGCCGAGCGGATTTGTTCAGAACCGCCGCGCAAGAGGATCTGGAGAGGGTATGCCACTGGGCCGGCGAGACCAAAACCGGGCTTTTGCACGAAATGCAACCCGCCCTCTCACCGGAAGTATGGGAATGGGTCAACGCCGAATCGGCCGCCTGTAATCCCCGCAACTGCAACCCGCAAACTTGTTTCTTTCAAAAAGCGCGCGCCCGGTTGCGACAGGCCCAAATCGTCATCGTCAACCACAGTTTGCTTTTTTCCCTTCTCAACGCGGGCGCCGGGGCGGGAACCAATACCCCAGGAATTCTGTTTCCCAACGACTTTGCCGTGCTCGATGAAGCCCAAACCCTGACCGGGGTGGCCTCGGAGCAATTCGGCTGGCACATCACCGAGATCGCCGTGGACCGGCTCCTCAAGCGCCTCTACAACCCACGCCGCCGCAAAGGTCTTTTCAGCCTCCATGGACGGGGGGACGACTGCAAAACGGTGGAGAAAACCATCCCCCTGGCGGAAATATTTTTCGGCCAACTGCAGGAAAATTATTTGGGCGATAAAAAAGTGGTCAGGATTCGCGAACATGCCTTGAAAATCAATTCCCTCACCCCGAACCTGCAAAACCTCGCCCAACGCGCCGCCATTGCCGCCGACAAACTGGACAACGGGCCACAGCGAGACGACCTGCTGGATCAGCGAGACCGTCTCAATTCCTGCCGCATGGCTCTGGAAATCTGTCTCGGGGCGGAAGAGGATGACCATGTCTATTGGATGGAAAACCGGGGCAAAAGAAGGCGCAACATCGCTTTGAGAGCCGCCCCCATCAATGTGGGAAAGGTTCTCCGCGAGCATCTCTTTACCCGCAGCACCTCCGTCCTCTTGACCAGCGCCACTTTGGGCGAAGGCGCCGATATGGGCAATTTTATGGAAAAAGTGGGGGCCGACGGCCAGGAGGCCGAGCGGGTCGCCTCTCCCTTCGACTATGAAAAATGCATACGCATATTCATCGCTGCCGACGCCCCTCCGCCGTCCCGCCAAAATGCCCGCCAGGACATCGATTACCTGGCCGCCATGATTGAGTTTTGCGTTCTCAAAGTAAAAGGCGGAAGCCTGGTTTTGTTTACCAGCCACAATGACATGCGCCGGGTCGCACAAAAGGTGGAAGTGGCCCTGGCAAAACAAAAACGTCCCTTCTTCCTGCACGGGCGGGATGGTTCCAGGGCGGATCTGGCCAAATGGTTTTACGAGGCCGGAAATGGCGTTCTCTTCGGGACGGACAGTTTCTGGACCGGTGTCGATGTGCCCGGATCGGCGCTTTCCCAGGTCATCCTGACCCGCCTTCCCTTTGAAAACCCATCCCATCCGGTGGTCGAGGCCAAGTCCGAGTGGATTCAGTCGCGTGGAGGCCACCCGTTCAGAGATATAACTTTGCCCGAAGCCGTTATAAAGTTCCGCCAGGGAATCGGCCGGTTGATCCGCAAAAAAACGGACGAAGGAACCATCACCGTGCTCGATTCGCGTATTTTGCAGCGGGAGTATGGGAGGCGGTTTCTGGCCGTCCTTCCAAGGAGAAACTACACCACCTTTCGCCGGTCCGGCATGGAAGCGATTTTCCAGCCACTGCAAGCGGATTAAAGTATTTGCTTCGAGCCGTCGATTTGCATTGAGATTTTTATTTAATTTGGATACTATGCACCATCAATTTAAAGGCCGATTGTCGAATCCCCTAGCCGGGGTTGTTTATTATTCTTATTAATTGAAGCAAAAAGAAATCGGCTCGAGAAACGGGGAGCATGAGCCTGCACCCACCTCGATCTATTTATGAATATTTCCAGTTTCGGGCATTCCGACATAGGTAAAGTTCGGGAGCAAAACGAGGATATGTACCTCGTTGATGATAGCCATTGCGTCTATGCCGTGGCCGACGGCCTGGGTGGTTTGCCGGAAGGGAAAACGGCCAGCAATCTGGCCATCCAGTACCTCGATGAAGCCGTTAAAAATAACCATTTCTCCGATAACATGGACTACCCCGGTCTTTTTAAAACCATCAACAAGAAGGTCTACGAAAAGGGTTTAAAGATAAACAAGGATATCGGTATCGGCACCACCTTGACGGTCCTGCGATTCAACTCCAAAGATGTCGTCATCGGGCACGTGGGGGACTCCGCGGTTCTCCTTTTTCGACGCAATTCCTGGATTCAATTGACCACCGACCACACCATGGAAGAAGAGATGCGGGC
>JAJFLT010000310.1 GCA_021772555.1 Opitutales bacterium
TTGTTCATCATTAAGTTGCATAAGTTAATGCTACCTCTATCACGCCGCTTGACAATCTAATTTTTCACTAAATCGAATTTGAGATAGGTTCTAACAATTACATAAAAAGTGAATTTATTAAAAATTTCATTCAGGTTTCCCAATTGATCCAGGGGATTTGATATCGGATTATGTGCAAAGAGGGAGGTTATTAAGCAAATTTGGGATTCTGGTAACGGGGAACAAATACTTTATATTTAGTTACACTAATAATCAGGTTGGTACTAAATTCATTCCGGATCTAAATGTGACAGCATCTGCTCTATTTCGGTAGTTAACTTAAAATCAGTAGGATTTACGGTTTTTTCTAAGCTCTGAATATATGAATCATCTATAAAATGCTTTTTAGCTTCGAGTTTAATGAGGGTCAGATTATCGTTCAATGCGTTCCATTCGGATTGAAGGAATGCAGTATCCTTTTTATTGAGTAATTGCTTTAGTTTAGCGATAAGTTGCTTGGCGCTATTTTCATCACCTTTGTACCTCAATATGCGATCATTGAGCTCGTTGATCTGATCCTGCTTTGAATTGTATTCAACTTCTAGCGCATTTATCTGGGATATCAAATTAAAATTCTCGTCTTGAACGGTTTTAAAATTTGGTAGAAGGTCTTGTAGTTCTGTGATTTGATCCTGCTTAGAGTTGTTGTCAGCTTCAATTGTATTTAGCTCCGATATTAATTCATTGTTAACTTTTTTAAGGTCATCTATTTCTTTTCTATAAGAAGTAGAGCTTTCTTGAGACGCTGGCGCGAATTTATCAATAATCCCTACTGCACAAAGAGCCAAAGAGAAGAACATGAATACATAGATTGGCTTGATTAATGCGGGTTTAGAATTTTCATTCAGTGCTTTTTTTAACAGCAGGAAAGACAGGAAAGCTAAGAGAAATCCTAACCCAATAATACCATACTCTAGGATTTTGCCAGGATCGATGTTATTCATTTTGCGATTGAGATTTATACAGTTGAGCTACTGTGTAACAGCTCATCAATAATTTATTAATCGATAGTTTCAAGAAAAAAGTAATTTCTAGCGAAATAACCAATCAAAATTGATGTTTCCGACTAACCAAAGCAATTTCAGGTAAATACACGTATAGTTTAGATATATTCAATAATAAGTATCGCCGATTTGCTTATCTTTTGATAAACAGCAAGATAGATTATATTTGAGTTTCCTTCTGTAATTTGTAAAACGCCGTGGATATACTGAATGAACTTGCTGGGGACAGCTTGTTCCACCTGAGTTTTGGGTTACAGGATGCTGGATTTTGGGTGCGAAGTTGGTTTTTGGTGGGACTTTTTGGCGCTTTTTTTTGCGGTTTTGCGGTTTTTTAATAACTTTGTTCAAACGCATCAAACGGAGCCAACGTATCAATTGACGGTTTGGGGAGTTTGTGATATGATGGTTCACTTTCAGCGAGCAGGTTATCGAATCGAAACGAACTTACTTAGGGAGTAATTTGATGAAAGAGGCATTTAAGGAATTTTTGGAGGAGGAGCTTCGAGGTATTGAGGCGGCGGGGCTTTATAAGCGGGAGCGTTTTATTACGAGTTCGCAGAGTTCGCATATCACGGTGAGGGATGGCCGCGAGGTTCTCAATCTGTGCGCCAATAACTATCTTGGCTTGGCGGATCACCCGGAGGTGTTGGCGGCGGCTCGCGAGAGTCTGGACAAACGCGGCTACGGGATGGCTTCGGTGCGGTTTATTTGTGGAACCCAGGATATTCACAAGGAACTGGAGGCGAAGATTTCCGCTTTTCTGGGAACCGAGGACGCCATTCTCTATCCTTCCTGTTTCGATGCCAATGGCGGACTTTTTGAAACGCTTTTGAGCAAGGAGGACGCCGTCATCAGTGACGCCCTCAACCATGCCAGCATCATCGATGGCATCCGGCTGTGCAAGGCCGTGAGGTATCGTTACGCCAATAATGACATGGCCGACCTGGAAGTCCAACTACAGGAAGCCCAAAGCCAGCGTTTTCGGCTCATCGCGACCGACGGCGTTTTTTCCATGGACGGCACCATCGCCAATTTGCGGGGCGTCTGCGAACTGGCCGACCGCTACGATGCCGTAGTCATGATCGACGATTGCCACGCAGCCGGTTTTCTCGGGCCCAACGGCCGGGGCACCCACGAGCATTGCGGTGTCATGGGCCGGATCGATATTATCACCGGCACTTTGGGAAAAGCTCTCGGGGGCGCCAGCGGCGGCTACACTAGCGGCCGGAAGGAGATCATCGATATTTTGCGCCAGCGTTCCCGTCCCTATCTATTTTCCAACTCGGTGGCGCCTCCCATCGTGGCAGCTTCGATCAAGGTTTTTGAATTGCTGGAGACTTCTTCCAATCTGCGGGAACGGCTTATGGAGAATACCAGGTTTTTCCGCCGGGGGTTGACGGATTTGGGTTTTGAGATCAAACCGGGCGAGCATCCCATCGTGCCGATCATGCTGGGGGAAGCCGCTTTGGCGCAGAAATTTGCCGCCCGCATGTTGGAAAAAGGCGTTTATGTAGTCGGCTTCTTCTTTCCCGTGGTACCCGCAGGGACGGCCCGCATCCGCACGCAATTGTCCGCCGCCCACAGCCGCGAGGACCTCGTGTTCGCGCTGGAAAAGTTCGCGGAGACCAAGGAGGAGTTCGGGCTTTAGGCAACATTCATCTGCGAAATTGAGATAGGTTCTAAAAGCTTGGCAGGCGGGAGACCTCCACTATCGTAAAGTGGACAACTTTTAACTCAACTTAATCACCCCAAATCAGACCAGTATGGAGAAAGCTCAATTAAAACCCTTGCCCGACGATCCACAGGTAACCGCAACGGATCGCAAATACATTGAGCGTACTTATGAAATCGCCAGAAATGCGGTGGCCAATAGCAATCATCCGTTCGGGGCGCTGTTGGTGCATAATGGCGAAGTAATTTTAGAAGTTGAAAATGCCGTGGCAACCATGCGGGATGTGACCAAACATGCGGAAACGCGCCTCATCGGCGAGGCCAACCAAAAATTCGACCTGCAAATCCTGGCCAAGTGCACATTATACACCAGCACCGAACCTTGTATCATGTGCTGCGGCGCGATTTATTGGGGCGGGGTGAAAAAGATCGTTTACGGCACGAGCGCCGATCAAATGATGAAGCTTTACAGCACCGACGAATACAACGGTTTTTCGGTCAAGGAAATTTACAACCGCATGGCACCGCAAGTGGAAGTGGTGGGACCGTTGAATGAAAAGGAAGGACTGGAAATCCATGCCAGCTTCTGGCCCGAATATTTAAAGTCCGGCGACTGATTAAAGAAGATCTGCCTATTCACTGACTGACATAGAAGACCAGTGGATGTGGGTGATTTTCCAGTGCTTTTCCATTCGTTTTAAGACGATGGTTTCTTTTCCCAAAAGGTTATATTCTTTGTCTTTGAAAGTGCCTCGAGTGCTGCTTTCGCTGAAAACAATGGCAGTGTCCCCGGCCTTTTGAACGGTTTGCGCCGTCACCACCCGTTTCATGTTTTTGGAAAATTCCATGTCCAGCGGCATGTGGTGCCCCGCGTATTCCTGACGCGACAGCTCGGCTCCTCCGCTTTCGTAGATGACAACGTCTTTGGCCAGAAGTCTTAATGCGGTCTTCCCATCACATTGCTGCAAAGCCTGGTGGAATTGCCTGACCGTTTCTGCAGGTTCGGGCATCTCATTTTGAGTGGGGGTTTTCCCCTCTCCTATGAGGGCCAGCGATACGATAGCACTGAAAATGATTGAATTTTTTTTCATCCGGCTAATTTAGCTTGGCAGAAGATGGAGGCGCAACCCATTATGGCTGCCACTATGAGTGACGAAGATTTGGGACCAACGGGAGCGATTCTTTATGATTTGCCTTCTCCCTACCGGCCTCACCCGTGCGGGCTATTGCACCTACCCCGGTTCATTGCCAAGATCCGCAAACACCTAGCGGGGGAACTGCCCAAATCCTATCAGCGGAATTTCACGCGGGGTTTTGACGGATTTCTTTGCCTTCATCTCGGTATCGATCCGCAGGATGTCATCGGGATCGTCCGCCAAAGCACCGATGAGGTGGAACTGGAAGAGCGCCTGGCCGGGATTCTCCCTGCCGATGTGAGGGCGCAGGTGTGGAACCATAAGCTGACGCACATGGGAATAAGTCCCATGGGAAAGGCTAAACTGAAGGAGGTAAAAAAGATCATGGGACTATCCCACCGGGACGATCTGGTGAATTTTGCCGATATGATAGAGGTGGACGAGGGTCGGTTATAGAAAATCGGGATCACCTCTCCTTACAGATTGCATTTTCGCCGTCGTCATTTATCTTTTCATTGTGAACCTGACGCGAAAATCGCTTTATGGGATCGCGGGAGCCTGGGTGGTCTCCCTGGGTCTGGCTTTTTTGGCGGGGATCGGGATACACATCCGATTTTCAGGGGAGAACGCCGGCGACCTCGGTACCAATGGCGGATTTGCCAGCGAAATGGCTCTGGAGAGGCATTTGCTGATTCGCAAATTAACGGGAAAATCCCTCCAACCGGACGCCTCCCGGGAGAGTTTTTCGCCTCCCGTGAGGGAAGCCCTCGAAGCGGCTCTGGGCGATGCCAACACGAATTTCCGCAACCACGCATTTGCCGTCATTTTTTCGGGACTGGCCCTTGGCGATATCGGCGAAGCAGTCGGTTTTGCCAAACAGCTTCCGGCCGGCGTGCGCCGGGACGAGGTATTTGCCGCGCTGCTCCGGCGTTGGGGGGAACTGGACGGGCGCTCCGCCCTGGCTTTTGCCCTGGAGCAGGTAGATACCGGCAGCCGGGATAAGGGCATCGTCGAAGTTCTGGCCGGCTGGGCCACCTACGATCCGCAGACTTCCTACCAATGGGCGCTGGCCAATGCGGGGGACAACCCCTTCCAGAGCGAGCGGCTGAATGCCGTCATCGGGCAGATTGCCGTCGGCGATCCGGCTACGGCCTTCGCCTATGCCGCGGAACTTCCGGTGGATTCTTTTCGCACCGGTGCTTTGCGTACCATTGCCGACCAGCTTCATGCGGAGGGAAAATTGAGCATGGTGTTGCCCTGGTTTGCCAATCTCACTGAAGGACCGGTAAAGGAAGTTACCCTAGAGCATGTGGCCAGAATCTGGAGTTCCTACGAGCCGGTGTTCGCCGCCGAATGGGTTGAACAAAATTCCGGGCAGGTCATCCATGTGCAGGCCATGAGCGCGGTTGCCGCGACCTGGGGGAGAACGGATCCGCTGAGGGCGGCCGACTGGGCCGGCGGATTGCCGACCGGCGGGGCGAGGTCTGCCGGTGTTTCCGCTGCGGTCGGGACTTGGCTGGATCTGGGGGAGGTCAACGCTGTGGCCGGATGGTTGAACCGGCAGCCACCGCACCAGGATTTTGACGATGCGGTGCGAAAGGTCGCCCTCGCCTCCATGCTCGACGATGCGGAAACGGCCATGTCCTGGGCCGAATCGATCATCGATGAGAACCTGCGCAGCGTCACCATGAACATCGTGGGCCGGCGATGGATGAGCCTCGATCCGGGAGCGGCCCAGGCTTATTATGGACAATCTGAGCAGGCGACAGGACCGGCGGAAACCTATGTGATCGGCGCGCCCGGAATGCAGGCATTTCAGAGCGGTTCCGCAGTGGATACCGAGGTACAGCCTCTACCTACGCTGGATTCTTTGCCATTGCCCATCGATCCGGGTGTCGACGAATCGTATCCTCCTGAGGAAAACTTTGAAGAGCCGATTCCCCTGGAATCACCTTGAGACTGCGGACACTAATAACGAGTCATTTGGGACTCACAAATTTCCGCCCAGGAATGGATGCCCCCGGTCAGGTTGGTGGCCTTTTCCAAGCCTTTCCCCCTTAAAAATTGCGTCACCATGAGGCTCCGCTGGCCGTGATGGCAATAGACCAAAATAGGACGGTCCCGGGGTAGTGCATCGATCGCCGCCGGGACTTCGCGCATGGGGATATGATGGCTGCCGCTTATTTGGCACACCTCGGTTTCAAAGTCCTCCCGCACATCGAGAAGGAAGGGCGGGTTTTCCGAATCGAGCCATTTTTTCGCCTCCTCGACGCCGATTTCGATGGCATGCTCAGAATCTTCATTGTCCTCCCCGTCACGAGGTATTTCTCCTTCTTCAGGCTGGCAACTGAACTCGTAATTTTCTTCACTCAACTTCAAAATGGAAGGATTGGTTCCACAGAGTGGACAGGCCGGTTCCTTGTTCAGGCGAAGACTGCGGAACCTCATGGCCAGTGACTCGATCACCAGTAGGCGACCCATAAGGGATTGTTCGAGGCCGAGCAGAAATTTAATCGCCTCCATGGCCTGGAGACTGCCAACCACCCCGCAGAGGGCGCCGAAGACACCGGCTTCCTCGCAGTTTGGAACCGATCCCGGCTCCGGCATGTGGGGGAAAAGGCATCTGTAACAAGGTCCGCCGCCCTCCGGGTGAAACAGGCTCAGTTGTCCCTCGAATTGGAAAATACTGCCATAGACGAGTGGTTTACGGGTAAAAAAAGCGGCATCATTGACCAGGTAGCGAGTTGGAAAATTGTCCGATCCGTCGATGATGAGGTCATAGTTTGAAAACAAATCGATGACATTGTCGATGGTGACCCCCTGCCGGTGTTCCTGAATTATTATGTGCGGGTTGAGACTGTTTAAACGGGTACGGGCCGAATCAATTTTGGGAGAGCCCACCATTTCCGTGCTGTGGAGGATTTGTCTTTGCAAATTGTGCGCCTCCAGCTTATCCATCTCCGCCAGTCCCAGCGTGCCGACCCCCGCCGCCGCCAGGTAAAGGGAAGCCGGACTGCCCAGCCCGCCCATGCCGATCAGCAGGACACGCGCGGCGGCCAGCTTTTTCTGCCCTTCCAGCCCCACTTGCGGCAGTATGATATGCCGGCTGTAACGGGCAATCTCTTCGGGGGAAAGTTCAACCGATGGCTTTGGCATTGTTGCTTTCATCAAACCAATAATCGTATGTCTTTAAAAACCCCGGTTGGGCAAAGTGTCAACCTTGGCGCTGAAGCAAGATTCACTAAAAAATTGATGAGAAATTATGGTGTGGCCTTGAATAACTTTTTCGGTGACAATACTGATCTGTAATTATGAGCCAACGATTTGCCGTTATCATGGCCGGTGGGCGTGGAGAGCGCTTCTGGCCGCAAAGCCGTTTGCAGCGGCCCAAGCACCTCTTGCCCATTATCGGCGATGCGCCCATGCTTTGCCAAACCGTGGACAGATTGGCCGGTCTCGTACCGCCCGGAAATGTCTTTGTCATCACCAATCGCGAGCAGCGCCCCGGAGTGCTGGCGTCCTGTCCCGATCTCGATCCAGCCAATGTGATTGGCGAACCGGTGGGGAGGGATACGGCCGCAGCAGTTGGGTTGGCCGCCATTTTGGTCAAAATCCGGGACCCAGAAGGCGCCTTCGCCATTTTACCCTCCGATGCCGCCATTCACGACGGGAAAGGATTCCGGGCAACTTTGGCGACGGCCTTTGAAGTGGCGGAAAGCGGTGAACACCTCGTTACCGTTGGCATTAAACCGGATAATCCGGCAACCGGATATGGCTATATTCAAAAAGGAGAACCCTTCACATCTTCGGGAAAAGAGGACGTTTACAAAGTCAGGTGTTTTGTGGAAAAACCCGACCTGTCAACGGCCGAGAAATACCTGCAATCGGGTGATTATTTTTGGAATGCCGGAATGTTTGTCTGGCAGGCGGATGTTATTGGAAAGGCTCTTTCCAGTCATGTGCCCGATCTCTGGTTGGCTTTGAATAATATCGAAAACGGAATCCGCGAAGGAGAAAATCTGGATTCCCTTTTGGAGGAGCACTATCCGAGCCTCGAAAAAATTTCTATCGACTATGCCGTTATGGAGAAAGCGGACAATGTTCTCACCGTGGAGGCGGGTTTCGATTGGGATGATGTGGGTGAATGGCCAGCCATTGCCCGGCATAATAAAAGCGACCCTCAGGGGAACATATTAAAGGGCAAGGGAATGATTCGGGACGGCTCCGGCAACATTGTGGTCAACGAAAAAGAGCATTTCACGGCTCTCATCGGGGTGGACGATTTGATTGTTGTGCAAATGGGGGACGCGACCTTGGTCTGCCCAAAATCGAAGGCGCAGGAGATAAAGAAACTTGTCCAGGAAATGGAAAAGAATCCGGATTGGAAAGACCTGCTTTGAGCCAACCGTAGGGAAATGGGTTAATTGGAAGATGATTTTTCTAGGCATCGATTACGGCGAAAAAAGGATCGGATTGAGTTTTGGCGACGAACTCGGGCTGGCCGTTCCTCTGGGGGCCGCTGCGCAAAAGACAAAAAAGGAGCGCGTGGCTCATATCGGGAAAATGATCGAGCAGAGAAAAATTACCGATCTGGTTGTGGGCTACCCTTTGAACATGGACGGGAGCGCCGGTTTCAAAGCGCAGGAGGTGGATGTTTTTGTCGGGTTGCTGGAAAAACGTTTTGGGTTGCCTGTGCACCGAGCCGACGAGCGGTTGTCCACTCATCAGGCCCGCAGCGATATGAAAAAAACGGGAAAAAAGGCGAACCGCAAATCCGGCGAAATCGATTCACGCGCGGCAACCGTTATTTTGCAGGATTTTTTGGACGAACGGATATTAACCTAACGAACTTTAACAGAGAGTCCATGCAAGTAGGTGCTTATTCAGAACTCTTTTTTCTGTCCTTCATCCAGCGGCGAAATTTGCCGCCCCGCCAGGGGGGGAATTTTCTCACGCTTCGCCAGGCCTGTAGGGCCGGGTTGGGAAAGGCCTGTGTCGGAGGATAATTGAGGGCGTAGCCTAAACGGAGAGCGGCTTTCCAGGCCGCCGGTTGGGTGGACATGATTGCCCAAATACCCATCGGGGGTGTCCCTGCGCCGGCTTTTTTGGACGACTCCCGTTTTCCTTTGTCGCGCAGGCGCAAGAGCAGGTCGGGGATGGGTATATCGACCGGGCACACATCCCGACAGGCGCCGCAGAGGCTCGATGCTTTGGGCAGGTCCGCTTTTTGAGCAAAATTTTCCCCGGCCAGCAAAGGGCTGAGGACCGACCCGACCGGCCCGCCATAAGTTCCGCGATAGGCAAACCCGGTGGCCTGCCGATAGACCGGGCAGATATTCTGGCAGGCGCCGCAGCGGATGCAGCGAAGAATTTCCCGGCAATTCGAGGCCAACGCCTCGGTGCGTTTGTTATCCACAAAGACGACATGCATTTGCTGCGGCCCGTGAGGCTGGTTTTCGGCTTTGGGGCCGCCGATAAACTGGTTGTAAACGGTCAGCCGCTGGCCCGTCCCGGAGCGTGCGATGAGGTTGTGAAAAAGAGCCAGATCGCGGTCGCCGGGGATGATTTTTTCGATCCCCACAATGACGATGTGCAGCCGCGTGGCGGCCAGGCAGAAGCGGGCGTTACCCTCGTTTGTGACCAAAGATATTCGCCCACTTTCGGCCACCACGAAATTGGCTCCGGTGAGCCCGGCATCGGCATCCATATACTGTTTGCGCAAATAACTTCGGGCCCGCCGGGTGATCACTTCCGGCTCGTCATTGTAATCCCCCAAGCCCTCCCGGTCAAAACATCGGGCAACCTCGCGGCGATTCTTATGGATGATAGGCGCGATGATATGGCTGGGGTGATCGTTATCCAATTGAATGATCAATTCACCCAGGTCCGTCTCCACGCTATCGATGCCATGTTCCGTCAGAAAGCCGTTCAGCTCCGTTTCCTCGCTCAACATGCTCTTGCTTTTAACCACCTTGCGGCAGTCGTTCTTTTTTAAAATATCGAGGACGATTTGGTTGCAGCGGGTTCCATCGGAGGCGAAATGAACCTGCGCCCCATTTTCCTGGAAACTTGTTTCCGCCATTTGCAGGTAGTGGTCGAGGTGTTCCAGTGTGTGCTGTTTGATTTGCCCGGCCAAACGCCGCAATCGGTCGGGGTCGGCGTAATCCCGCTGGAAGGCATTGACCCGTTTCTCGGCCAGGGCGGAAGCCACCGAGTAAACTGCGGACTGTCGATCCGGATTGACATCGCGGGCATGACGATCGATTTCCTGGTAGGTTTTCAAAGCAAGCCTCCGTTCTTCAGGGAATCGCGCAAAATTTGGGCCAGGTGTAATCGCGGTAGATTCTTTCCCGCCTTGTCAATTATGCCTCCCAGATGGAGCAGGCAGCCCATATCCGCCGAGACCAGAAAATCCGGCTGAGTGGCGGCCACGTGGTCAATTTTTAATTGGCCCATGGCGGCGGAAATGTTGGGGAAACTGACGGAAAAGGTGCCGCCGAAACCGCAGCATTGATTTTCTTCTCCAAATTCGACCAATTCGAGCCCGTTGATGCTGGAAAGGAGTTGCCGGGCCGCGGCCACGCTGCCGCTACCACGGCTGTGGCAGGAACGATGGAAGGCAATTTTATGGGGAAAGCTTCCCTTCCATTCTGTGATGCCCAGACAATTGACGATGTAGTCGGCCAGTTCCCAGGAGCGTCCGGCGAGGTCTTGCACTTTACCCAAGTCTTCTTCTTCCTCGAATTCCAGGGGGGCGCCGTGGAGGAGCATGGCGGTGCATGAACCTGAGGGCGCCACCACCGGCGCTACGCCTTTAAATACCTCCAACGTGTGTCTGACTACCTTGCGGGAGGCCTTCCAGTCCCCGCCATTGAAAGCCGGTTGGCCGCAACAAGTTTGGCCCTCGGGAAAATCCACCTCGCACCCCAGATACTCTAGCGTTTCGACCGCAGCCTTGGCCGTTTCGTCAAAAAAAGCGTCGCAAATGCAGGTGGCCATGAAAAGCAGTTTTTTTCCTTCGGGAATCTTGCGTGCAATGTATTCCATAATTGCCGGTCAGTTTGTGGTAAAACGCTCGAATTGCGGTAAACCGTCGTTTAATTCAATCCAGGAAACCTTGTCTTCCACCCATAGATGGCCCTTGGGCGGAAAGAGGGCGGGGTCGTCCAGGCTGCAAGCGGTCACATCGATATCGTCCGGGTATTGAGGGTTTTTAAAAGTTAGAGGTGTCCCGCAATTAGAGCAAAATGTACGCACCCTCCCGGCATGTTCAATTTCGGATGGTGTTCCCTGCAAAATCTCAAAAACCTCCTGCTTGCAAAATACCCATGACACATAGGGCGCAGCGCTCGCCCGGCGGCAATCCACACAGTGACAATTATAGACGAGATGGACCTCCCCGCGAATCGCATACCGTACCGCACCGCAAAGGCAGCCGCCCGTAGTTTTCGTTAACTGTTTCATGTTTAAATTGATAGTATCAATCGGCTTCAGTCGTGAGCAGGTACAGATTTACTATTTTCCGTTAATTTATTTCCCAGCTCAATAAGGTAAGAGATGCGGTCTTCCGTCAAGGGGTGGGTGCTAAAATATTTTTCCCAGGCGGAATCGCGCCCCTTGTTTTGCATTTTATCAAAAAATTCGAGGGCGCCGGAGATACCACCATATTTGTTATGGACCAGGCGCAGCGCAAATTCGTCGGCCTCTCGCTCTTTACGGCGGGAGTATCCTTTTTCCGCCATCTCCAGGGCAAGGTTGGCCGGGGATAGGCCATCGTAGTTGAGTAGAAGGGTTGCCGCGATACTGAGCAACAATCCCCTGCTCACCCCCTCGATGATATGGCGATTTTCATGATGCCCGATTTCGTGGGCCAGGACAAAGGCCAAGCCCTTTTCTTTTTCCAGAAGCTCGATCAGCGGGGGAGTCAGGCCGATGCCGCCGCCGGGAACGGCCACTGCGTTGGGTTCGAAGCTTTCCAAAATAAAAAGAGCGTAATCGAGATCCCGCAGAGATTCATCCGCCATTAACTTATCCAGGATTTCCTGGGGGTAATCCAGAAGATCAGTTGAAGTTGATTCATTTTCCGAAAAATTGTAATCACCGGCCAGCTTTCGTTCCCAACGGTCGGGAATGAAGTGGGAGATGCCGACAGCGACAAACCCCAGAAGGATGTAAATGATAGCCAGGATCAAAATAAATCCGGCAATGGTTTTAAGACGATCCCCGGCCCGGCGTTTACCGCTGGAAAGGTCACCCGTTTGGGGGAGGGCTTTAGGGACGAATTTCATCCACGTAAACCACCGCGGTGGCATAAGCCAGAGCTTCCACGCCACCGACGGATTTTTTTTCTCCTCTGGATATGCCGGAGGTTTCCACCCGTAAATTGAGGAACAGGTCCGCTTGAGGACAGGATTCTTTCATGCGTAAAACAGCTTCCCGGCGCGCGCGATCGATCAATGAGACATAGGAGGCAACCTCTCCCCCGAAAAATTGCCTCAAACCGGCCAGAAACCGTTTGTAATAATCAACTGAGACGACCACCGAACCGGTCACCAATCGCAATTCTTTGACCGGTCGGTCCTCGGGCAAATAATCGAAGGAGACAACAGGAACAGGTAATTTTTCCTGTTCTCGTTTATGAATGCTGGCGAAATGCCTGGATTCATAGCGTTTGCCCAAAACAAAACCTAAAACGAGCAAAAAGAGGAAGAAGATCAGGCTCTCCATGGTGGTATTCTCGGGTTTTCCAGCGTTGGTTTTTAAAATAGACTGACCTAAACGCGAACCGCTGTACCGTAAGCCAAAATCTCGGCCGCTCCCTGCGCTACCGAGGCGGTGGAAAAGCGAACATTGATGACCGCATTGGCGCCTAATTCCTGAGCCTGTTTGACCATTCGTTCGACGGATTGGTTGCGACTTTCCTGAAGAAGTTCCGTGTAGCCTTTGAGTTCGCCCCCCACGATGTTTTTGAGACCAGCCATGAGGTCGCGCCCCACGTGTTTGGCCCGAATGGTGCTGCCCTGAACAATTCCGTAATGTTCCAGAATGGGCATCCCGGGAATATTATCGATGTTTGTTACAATCATGGAAGTTACCCTTTTCAGTTCAAACGCTTCAACCAGTGAATATATTTTGGTCAAGCCATTTTGGGTCAAGTTTAATAACCATTGATAACAGATTCTTTTTTTTATCGTTTGGGCAACTTGTCGGCGATCAAACGCCCGATATTGAGGGCGGCGGTGGCGGCGGGTGAGGGGGCGTTTCCGACATTGACGACGCATCCGGAGCTTTGGATGAAAAAATCATCCAGCAGCTTACCGTCCGGGAAAAGGGCCTGTGCGCGGATGCCTGCCGGAGCCGCTTCGAGGTGTTCACCACGAATTTCCGGAACGAGCCTTTGGAGGGCTTTGACGAAGGCTTTTTTGCTCAGGGAGCGCCACATCTCGCCCGCGCCGATGCGCCAGTATTTGGCGGCGACTTTCCAGAATGCGGGATAGGCCAGGGTGTCGAGGAGTTCAGGCAGGTGCAGGTTCGTTTTTGCATATCCCTCCCGCCCGAAGGCGAGGACGGCGTTGGGGCCGCACTCAAAGGAACCATCGATCATGCGCGTGAAATGGACGCCGAGAAAGGGGAAGGCCGGATCGGGCACCGGGTAGATGAGGTTTTTGCAAAGGTGATGGGCCTCGGGTTTGATTTCGTAATACTCACCGCGGAAAGGCACGATGCGCATTTCCCTTTTCTGGCTCATGGCGGTAACTTTGTCAGAGTAAAGGCCGGCGCAATTGATGAGGCAATCGGCCTCGAATTTACCCGCCGTGGTTTCCACAACCACGCCCGCGGGTTGTTGGCGGTTGACTAAGGCGGTGACTTTGGCGCCGGTTTTGATCTCTCCACCGCAGCCGGTTATGATTTCGGCCAGCCGGTGGCAGACCTGCCGGTAGTTCACGATCCCGGACTCCGGCACATGGATGGCCTTCAAACCGCGGCAATGCGGCTCAAGTTCGCGCAATTTTTCCGGCCCGATGATCTCGCATTGTACGCCGTTGGCCTGCCCTCTTTCAAAAATCGCATCCAGGCGCGGAACTTCGTAATGTTCCGTTGCCACGATCACCTTGCCGCATATATCGAAATCGATGCCTTCTTCCGCACAGAAAAGTTCCATGGCCTTTTTGCCCTCGCGGCAATTGCGGGCTTTTAAAGACCCCGGCTTGTAATAAATACCCGAATGCAGAACGCCGGAATTGCGCCCGGTTTGGTGCAGGGCCAGCTCTTTCTCTTTTTCCAGCAGAAGGACCTTTAAGTCCGGCCGTTCCCGGAGGAGATTCCAGGCGCTGGCCAGACCGACGATGCCTCCTCCCACGATAATGACATTGCAGCGTTCCATGCGCCGGAAACGATGTGGGTGTTGACGGCCCGCAGCAAGCTCGAATACATTGTATTTAGCGTAAAAAATCCTCAATTCTACTGTTCGTGCCAAAAAAATTCCTTACCCTTTCGACCCTGGCGGTCCTTATCAGCTTGCTGGCGGCCTGCAAACCGGCCCAACAAAATAGCAGTTCCGCCGGCGCTGAACCGTCGGACCGGCCCATTTTGATCAAGCTGACTTCTCTCTTTAACCAAAGTGCGCCCATTCAGGGGGAGAGTCTCAAGAACCTGGCCAAGCGGGTGGAAACTGCCAGCGGCGGAAGCATTCGTATAAAACTTTACGATCCGGGCAAACTGGTGGCCTCGATGGAAGTGCTCGATGCGGTTTCCGCGGGTAAAGTGGATGCCGGATACGCGTCGCCCGGATTCTGGATGGGTAAAATACCGGCTGCGCCTCTTTTCACGGCGGTACCCTTTGGCCCCGATTCGAGCGAATTTCTTGCCTGGTTGCTGGCTGGGAACGGGGAAAAGCTTTTCCAGGAAATGTACGACCGCTACGATTTCAATGTGAAGGCCATCATTTGCGGAATGTCCCCGCCGGAAACCTCCGGCTGGTTCGCTCATGAAATCAAATCGCCGGAGGATTTACAGGGGCTCAAGATCCGGTTCTTCGGCCTCGGTGGCAGCGTCATGGCAAAAATGGGCGCCTCCATCAATTTTCTCCCCCCGGGGGAAATTTTTCCCGCCCTGGAAAAGGGAGTCATCGACGCGACGGAATTCGCCATGCCCGTCATGGACGAGGATTTGGGTTTCTACAAAATCGTGAAATACAATTATTACCCCGGCTGGCATCAGCAGACCTCGGCCTTTGAATTACTGGTCAACAAAAAGGTGTGGAACGGGCTTTCCCCCACCCAGCAGAGCATTATCGAAATGGGGTGCCGTGACACCATCGTTTATTCGATTGCCAGAGGAGAGGCTACCCAGGCGGACGTCATGTTGAGGAACGAACGGGAACGCGGGGTGAAAAATACAACGTGGCCGCCGGAGATGATCAATGCGTTGAAACAGGCCTGGGAGGAAGTGGCCGCCGAGCAGTCCGCCGCCGATCCATTTTTTAAAAAGGTCTATGATGACTTTTCTGAATTCCGTAAAAACTATGCCATATGGGGCGGAAAAGCCTATTTGCCCAGAGCGACCTCCGACAGCTTCTAAATTAGATAAAATCGTTGCGGACCTTGAAAATGAATACCCATTTGCGAATTGTCAGCCTGATCGGGAGCACAACTTTCCTAATATTTCTTGCCGGTTGTGGCGTTAAAAGTGGGCAAAGCGATATTGCGGAATCCACGGAGCGACCCGTGCAATTGAAACTGGCCTCCTCTTTCCATTCCGGCGCGGTTCTGCACGGCGAGACTATTGTGCACCTGGCAAAACGCGTCGAAGCGGCCAGCGATGGGGGAATTAAAATCAAGGTTTACGATCCCGGCAAACTGGTGGCGGCGCTCGAGGTACTGGACGCCGTTTCGGCCGGAAAAGTCGATGCCGGTTATTCCACGCCCGGCTATTGGATGGGCAAAATACCGGCTGCCCCGTTCTTTGCGGCAGTGCCCTTCGGGCCCGACGGGAATGAATACATGGCCTGGTTTTTCGCCGGTAACGGCATGAAGCTGTATCAGGAAATGTACGACCGTTATGGATTCAATGTGAAGGTTTTCATATGTGCCATCTTTCCGCCGGAAACCTCCGGCTGGTTCGCCCATGAAATCCGCTCCCGGGAGGATCTCGACGGATTGAAGATGCGTTTTTTCGGCTTGGGTGGGAATATCATGGAGAAGCTGGGTGTGGCCGTAAACCTGCTACCGGGAGGCGAAATTTTTCCCGCTCTGGAGAAGGGAGTCATCGACGCCACCGAGTTTGCTCTGCCCAGCATCGACGAGGACATGGGTTTCTATAAAATCGTTAAATACAACTATTTTCCCGGCTGGCACCAGCAGGCCACCGCATTCGAGTTTTTCATTAACAAGGACGTTTGGGAGAGCCTCTCGCCCCGCCGCCAGGCCATCATCGAAATGGCCAGCCGCGACACCATCGTTTTTTCCATTGCCCGGGCGGAAGCCACTCAAACGGAAGTGATGCACCGCAATGAAGCTGAAAGAGGCGTCAAAAATACCGTCTGGCCACCGGAAATGCTGGAGCTTTTCAAACAGAAATGGCTGGAGGTGGTGGCTGAGGAAACCAAGGCCGATCCTTTTTTCAAAAATGTTTACGACGACTACAGCCAATTCCGTAAAAATTACGCCATCTGGGGGAGCAAAGCTTACCTTCCGCGAGCCAAGTCCAAATGAATCCTTTAAAGCAAAATCACCTTGAGGCGCAAAAATTTCTGAACCAATCCCGTCATTGATTCCGATAATTGGACCGTTACTGTCTCCGTGCCGTCGCCGTTATCGACAGGGGTTCCGTCGAGTTGGACAAGTCCACTCCCTGATGCCCATCCGGTTGGGCTGAGATCGTCCGACACTTCCACCGTATATTGCACGCCGTCCGCTACATAATCGACACCGACCGTGCCGGTTCCACCTTTTCGCTGGCGATAAACGATTTCGAGAAAATCTCCCGTCCGCCGGGTGACCGGCAGCAGGTGGGATGACTCTTGCCGGGGATGCGACCTCAGGGCGAACTCGATGCCATTGGGAATGCCGTCGTTATCGGGGTCGGCCGTAAATCCAGAAATAGCATCATCAGTCTGTTCCGCAGTATTGAAGAACACGTTAAGCCAGTCCTCATAGGAAGCTTCGATTAGCCCCATGGATTGGATGGCAAGGCTCACTGTGGCATTGGAATCCAAAACGTTGA